>CAYXYO010000165.1:0-3498 GCA_964469365.1 uncultured Desulfobacterales bacterium
TATCTTGCAGGCAATCTCCTTTTCACCGTTTTCATCTGTCTGTCCTGAATCTTCCTTGTTCAGCGTGCCTTCAACCCATAACGCCTTTTCACTCTTTATCAACTCCCTGTATTTCTGGTAAGCCTCCGGGAAGCATACCAGTTCAATGGAGCCGTGGAGATCCTCAAGGGTGGCGAATGCCATGCGTTCCCCCTTCCTGGTATTCACCTCCTTTATGGCCATGACATGCCCGCACATGTTTACAGGGGACTTGTCAGGAAAATCCCTGATTGTGACAGTGGTGGCCGTGGCAAGCTCCCGTATCCTGTCGCGGTAGGCGTCAAGGGGATGCCCGCTTATGAAGAAACCCAGGGCCTCCTTTTCCAGGGCAAGCATCTTCTGCGCGTCCCATTCAGGTATCTCAGGCAGTCTGAGGGCGGCCAGTGAGTCGGTATTTCCCGATTTTTCCGACAGCATGTCAAAGAGGGACAACTGCCCTGCCATCCTTTCCCGCTGTTTTTCATGGCCGTAGGAAATGGCCTGATCAATAATCTCCATAAGTTGTGAACGCCTGTGACCAAGTGAATCAAATGCCCCGCACTTTATCAGGCTCTCAATAACCTTGCGGTTCACCTTCTGCAGATTGACCCTGCCGCAGAAGTCCTCAATGTTCCTGAACTCTCCCCCTGTTTCGCGTTCCTTAACAATGACATCTATGGCCCCCTCTCCAACATTTTTCACAGCGCTCAGGCCGAACCTTATCCTGTTGTCCTCAATGGTAAAGTCATGCCTGCTGAAATTTACGTCAGGAGGAAGTATGGCAATATCCATCTCCTTCGCGTCGTTTATGAATTTTACAACCCCTGTGGTGTTGCCAAGCTCATTGGACATTAGCGAGGCCATGAATGGCACAAGATAATGGGTTTTCAGCCAGGCTGTCTGGTATGAGATGAGGGCGTATGCCGCGGAATGGCTCTTGTTAAAGCCGTATCCGGCGAACTTTTCCATAAGGTCAAAGATTGTTTTGGCAGCGTCTTCCGGGTGGCCGAGTCTTGCAGCCCCCTCCATGAACCTCTTGCGCTGGGCCTCCATCACCTCGGGTTTTTTCTTTCCCATGGCCCTGCGGAGCAAATCGCCTTCGCCAAGGCTGTAGCCCGCCAGTTCCTGGGCTATTTTCATCACCTGTTCCTGATATACAATGACCCCGTAGGTCTCCTTCAGTATGGGCTCAAGTTCAGGCAACAGGTATTCAACATCTATCCTGCCATGTTTAGCGTCAACGAACTGGTCCACCATGCCGCTGTCCAGCGGACCGGGACGGTAAAGGGCGACAATGGCTATCATGTCAGTAAACATGGTGGGTTTCATGCGTCTTAGCAGGTTTTTCATGCCTGAGCTTTCAAGCTGGAAAACCCCGGTGGTGTCCCCGCGTTGCAAAAGCCGGTATGTGTCAGGGTCATCAAGGGGAATCCTCGATATGTCGATATCCTCTCCGGTCTGCTCCTTTACAAGTTTTACAGCCGTGTCGATGACAGTCAGGGTCTTGAGACCCAGAAAATCAAATTTTACCAGTCCGGCCTTTTCAACATTTACCATGTCGAACTGTGTAATGGTCTCGTTCTTCTGACCCTTGGTAAGAGGCAGGTATTCAACCATGGGACGGTCTGACATTACAACCCCGGCGGCATGGGTGGAGGAGTGGCGAGGCAGACCTTCAAGGGCCCTGGCGACCTTCATCAGTGCCCGCACATCAGGGTCTTCCCGCTCAAGCCTGGCAAGTTCAGGCTCTGCCCTGAACGCCTTTTCAAGGGTCATTTTCATGCCGTCTGGAATGAGTTTGGCAATCCTGTCCACATCCTTGTACTGCATGCCCATACCCCTGCCGACATCCCTGATTACAGCCTTTGCCTTCATCTGGCCAAAGGTTATTATCTGGCCCACATAGTCTTCGCCCCCATACTTTCTGCTCACATAATCTATGACCTGATCACGTTTTTTCATGCAGAAATCAACATCGAAGTCAGGAAGCGATTCACGTTCCACATTGAGAAACCGCTCAAAAAACAGTCCGTATTTCACAGGGTCAAGGTCAGTGATTCTCATGGAGTACGCGACAAGGGAGCCTGCCCCGGAGCCACGGCCAGGGCCTACCGGTATGTCATGCCTCTTTGCCCAGTTGATAAAATCGGCCACAATCAGGAAATATGACGCGAACCCCTTGGACTTGATGATTTCAAGCTCCATTTCAAGCCTTTTGTCATAGACTTCCCGCTCATCTCCTGATATGCCAAGCTCTTGCAGCCGCATCTCAAGGCCAGCCCTGGCATCCTTCTCAAAACGGCCCTCATAGGTCTCTCCCTCCTCCAGGGTATAGACAGGAAAGTGATGTTTGCCGAGTTCAAGGGTGAGGTCGCATCTCCTGGCAATGTCCACGCTGTTTGAAAGGGCTTCGGGACACCAGGCAAAGAGTTCCGCCATCTCTTCCTGGGATGTGAAGTAGAGGCTGTCAGTGGTGAACCTCATTCTGTCCCTGTCATGCAGGGTTTTTCCGGTCTGTATGCAGAGCAGCACCTCATGGGCCTCGTCATCGCCCCTGTTCAGATAATGACAGTCATTGGTGGCCACAAGGGGCAGGCCGAGTTCCCTGCCCAGTTCCGCCATGGCCCTGTTGACCGTGTGCTGCTCCTCAATGCCGTTTTCCTGTATCTCCAGATAAAACCGGTTGTCAAAGATGGCAGCGTACCTCTCTGCCATATCCCTGGCCCGGTCAATGCCGTAATCAAGGACCATCCTGGGCACCTGGCCCTGAAGGCAGGCTGAAAGGGCGATTATCCCCTGGTTAAATTCCTCAAGGAGTTCAAAGTCCACCCTGGGTTTGTAGTGAAAGCCCTCAAACCGCGCCTTTGTAACCAGTTTCAGCAGATTCTTGTATCCGGTCATGTCAGAGGCAAGGAGCACCAGATGATAGGCTGCCTTACGCTGGGATGTGGCCTTTTTGTCAAAACGGCTGCCGGGCGCCATGTAAACCTCGCACCCTATGATGGGTTTTATTCCGTTGGCAATGGCCTGTTCATAAAAATTTATAGTGCCGTACATGACGCCATGGTCTGTCATGGCAACAGAGTCGTATCCGTATTCCCTGGCCTTGGGGAAAAGGTCCTTGAGCCTTATGGCCCCGTCAAGGAGGCTGTATTCAGTATGGAGGTGAAGATGTGTGAATTTCTGAGGCATGGCGTTGTTCCAGTATCCTGTTTACGGTTTGGGATGCATTATGAAAACCTGTTGAGGCAACAGGTTCTCATAATCTTCAGCAAATTTTCCGTATCCCTTGGCCTTGGGCCAGCTCTTCTGTTTTTGAAAGAGGGGCAGCAAACCAAACGGCCCTGCGGCGCCGTCAGACAGACAAAAAAGGGGCAGATTCCTCTACCCCTGAAACGTGGAGCCAGCAAGCGGAGTCGAACCGCTGACCTGCTGATTACGAATCAGCTGCTCTACCAACTGAGCTATGCTGGCTGAAAT
>CAYXYO010000166.1:0-6887 GCA_964469365.1 uncultured Desulfobacterales bacterium
AAGGGCGCTCCGGCCGCCCCAACGGTAATGGATACCGACGGCGACCATATCCTTGAAATAACAGTCCAGACCTTTGGCGCAGGACTTTTCATATATACTGTTCCCGGTTCAGATGACAACATGATGCCCTGGCCGACTGCCCGCGGCAATTTTCTCCGTGACGGAAGGCCATCAGGCAACATGGACACCAAAAGGAAAATCCCCCTTGAACCTGTATATCATCTCCTGTTGTCCAGACAACACATTACCCCCTGACAAATCAGATTCTTGCAGGCAAGACCGTGACAGCCTATCCTGATTTTTTATCGCAAACAAGATTGACTATCGCCCTCTGCTCCGGTAACCTGTGTCCTCACAGGGCGATTAGCTCAGCTGGATAGAGCGTTGGCCTCCGGAGCCAAAGGTCGTGGGTTCGAATCCCGCATCGCCCGCCAGATCATCTCTCATCCCCTGGGATGAAACTGCCTGTGAACCTTTCTCAAAAATCCGGCGTCAAGATGTGTGTATATCTGGGTAGTGCTGATATCGCTGTGCCCAAGAAGCATCTGCACAGTCCTCAGATCAGCCCCTCCCTCAAGCAGATGAGTCGCAAAGGAGTGACGCAGGACATGGGGATATACAGCCGATGAAATTCCAGCCTGCGAGGCGTACTGTTTAATGATCTGCCAGAAACGCTGACGGCTCATGGCCCGGCCTCCCCTGCCGGGGAAAAGAAAAAGGCTGTGCCTCTTTTTAAGAAGCCGTCCCCTTGCCTCCTTCACATACCTCTCTGTCCACTCCATGGCCACCTTGCCCGCAGGCACAATTCTCTCCTTTTCTCCTTTGCCAACGACCCTTACAAAGGCGCCGGAAAAATCAATGCCGGACATTGCAAGACTGACAAGTTCCGTTGCCCTCAATCCACAGGCATAGGCAAGCTCCATCATGGCACGGTCCCTCAACCCGGAAGGTTTTGCGACATCCGGCTGCTCAAGAATCGCATCCACTTCCCTGACCGACAGAACAGTTGGCAGATGCCTGCCTGAAGCCGGATTTCTTATAACCTCTGTCGGTGAATTCTCAAGACCATACTCCATACAGAGAAACCGGAAAAACCCCCTCACAGCAGACAGCTTTCTGGAAGAAGAGGCAGGTTTCAGTCCCTGTTTTTTCAAAAGGGAGAGCCATTCAACAATGTGGGCGGAAGTCACCTCATCAGGATGGCCAAGCCCTGCCCTTTGACATACATCCATAAAGCCAAGCAGGTCAAGGCTGTACCCATCCAGTGTGTTAAGGGCCACCCCACGTTCCACTGAAAGATGGGCCAGGTAGTCATCAAGCATTTCCTGCCAGATATCAGACATAGAACACTCCCACATTTATTCCGACAACCATCAAGATGATGCAGGTCAGGATGTCACCGTTTGGCCAAACCGACTCCAATCAGAGGCATCTACCATTAGTGTCTTTGATCAGATAAACATCACCACAATGCATTAAAAAAATTACAACATAAATACAAAAAATCTTCAAAAAGAAAAATTTACTTAACGCAAAACAACAAACATATCTCAATCTTGACAAAGAAGCGGGCCTCACTTTCCACTATTAACACACAATAATCAGTGTTATTAACGTGTTAATAAAGATAAAATAAAATTATTGATAAACAAAAATCAGCACGGTAAACTTCATATAATTAAAGATACTACATAATCATTACAAGATAGTGCCACTTGAAAAATTATTCTTTACGAAGATTTTGAGAAACATGGGGGCCAGGACAGTGATAATACGACAAACAAACTCTGCCCACAACATCATCATATATTCAATTCTGTTCATTACCTTGATTGTCACACATTCTATCACTCCGTATGCCGGTGCCTCCACCAGGTCAACAGACAACTATATGGAAATGACCCTTGAAGAACTCATGCAGGTCAAGATCACTTCTGTTTCCAAGTCAGAAGAAGAACTCTCCGATGCCGCTGCGGCCGTATATGTCATAACACAGGAAGACATAAGAAGGTCAGGAGCCACATGCATACCTGAAGCATTAAGAATGGCGCCCGGGATTGAAGTAGCCAGAATGGACGCCAACAAATGGGCCATCACATCACGTGGTTTCAATGGCCGCTATGCGAACAAACTCCTTGTCATGATTGACGGCAGAAGCGTTTATACTCCGCTCTATTCAGGTGTTTACTGGGATATGCAGGACACCATGATGGAGGATATAGAAAGGATAGAGGTCATAAGAGGTCCTGGAGCAACCATGTGGGGGGAAAACGCCGTAAACGGCGTCATAAATATCATAACAAAAAAGGCTGAAGATACTCAGGGAGTGCTTGTTTCAGGAGGCGCCGGCAACCAGGAACGGGGTTTTGGAAACATTCGTTATGGAGGCACGGCAAACGATTTTTCCTACCGTTTATACGGCAAATCATTTTACAGGGAAAGCCAGCCCTACGGCTCTGTCGCAGCCTTTGATTCAGAACACAGGCTGAAGGCGACAAAAGACGCGTCGGATCAGTGGTCCATAACCCAGGGAGGCTTTCGCACAGATTGGAAAATCAACAGTTCAAACAACCTTACCCTTCAGGGAGACATATATGGCGGATACTCATATTCCACGCTTAACATTATGTTACAGGGATCAGGTTCCACCCCGACAGACAAGGCAAATATAAATGGCGGCAACCTGCTTGCAAGGTGGAAATACCTCTTTGACAACAACATGGAATTCACCCTCCAGACATATTACGACAGGAGTGAAAGGGAACAGTTTGAATATCATTCAACATATAACATATGGGATATTGATATTCAGCAGACATTTCCCCTGCCATGGCGGCAGAACATGATTACCGGATTCAACTACCGTATTATCCGGGACGACATAAACAGCACTGAGAACAGTTTTATCGGATTTGATTCTTCATCTTCCACGCAACACTTCATTAACGGTTTTATACAGGATGAAATAGAACTTATTCCCCAAAACTTAACCCTCATTATAGGCTCAAAATTCGGACATAACGACTACACCGGATTTGAGATACAGCCAAATGTCAGAATAATGTGGAAACCAGCCCCCAACCAGACGGTATGGTGCGCTGTTTCAAGGGCGGTGAGGACTCCATCAAAGGCTGAAACCATGCTTAATGGCAACATATTCAATATACCTGCCACCATACCGCCTGTCTCTGCAGATGATCTGGGCGTCAAGGGAGACCTGGTCAAAAATCCGGATTTCAAGTCGGAAACCTTGACCGCCTACGAGGCTGGCTGGAGAATCATACCAATTGAACAGATTTCCCTTGACATAGCAGTATTTTATAACCGGTATGACCACTTGAGAACCCTTGAACCACAAAGCCAATGGTTTGATTTCAATACATATCAATTCAATATAGACTACAAGTTTGAGAACATGCAGTATGGATCAACATATGGCCTGGAAGTAAGCGCGACATTCAAGATTACCAAATGGTGGAAACTCTATTCAACATATTCATGGTTAAATTTCGACCTTGATTACGAGTCCGACAGTGACAGTCTGACGGCCAGCCCCTCCCTGTTAAGTCCAAGACAACAATTTTCACTGAGAAGCAACATGGACATACCATGGAACATGGAATGGGATGCATTCCTGAAATACACAGACAGCATACCAGGCTATGACATCCCCTCCTATACAAGATTTGACATGCGTTTCGGATGGTCTCCGGCAAAATGGATTGACATCAGTTTAATGCTGGAAAATCTATTTGATGACCAGCATCCTGAATTTGGAGGCAACGGTGAATTGCTTATCACCACTGACGTGCCCCGCAGCTTTTACGGAAAAATAACCCTGCACTTCTAAACAGCAACTGCCTATCATGCACACCAAAGCCTCCATATATCCCCACGTTGCATGTCTGTTATTTTTTCTATTCCTGTTACATACTGGCAATGCTGTCACACATGCGGACGAACCGGAATATATTGAAAGGGAACAGAACCTGAAAGCCGCATTCCTTGTAAATTTTGCCCGGTTCACACGCTGGCCTGAAGGAAGAGAAAACCGGCACACTCCCTTTATTTTTCTGAACACATTAAATGAAATAGAAGGAAGAGGATTCAAGGCAATCTCACACGCACATGTGAGGGGGCACAATATTGAAGTCCGATTTTCAGAAAAAAATCAAATCGACACGACAATGACTCCGCCAGACCTGATTTTCATAACAAATACCAGTTACCAGGAACTGGAAAAAATCCTTAAATGGCTGGAAGGCAAACCCGTACTTACCGTAAGCGACATCCTTGGCTTCACTTCATACGGTGGAATGATAGAACTGATCCGCAAAAAGGACTCCATACATTTCAACATCAACTACAAAAGCGTAAAAAAAGCCGGGCTTGAGATGAACTACCAGATGCTCAAACTTGCAGACAAGGTCTTTGCCGATGAGAAATAGACAAAAGATTCGCTTTCCCATCAGGACCAAACTGAATATTATCATCTTGCTGGTTAACCTTGTCAGCCTGGCCTTTATTTCAGCGGCAACATGGTACATATCCGGTGCGACCATCAGGGGACAGGTCCAGGAAAAAACATCAACGGTTGCCGATATAATAGCGGCAAACGCCAGGGCAGCCATGACATTCAATGACAAAAACGGCCTTGCAGAAATACTCTCTTCCCTTTCCAGAATACCTGACATAACAAAGGCTGTAATCATAGACAGCAACAACCGACCTCTTGCGACATTTTACAATCAGAGTTCCAGCATCAATAAAGACATGATAACTGTAAAAGACATACTCAAAAACAATAAAGAGGGATTCTCAAATGGACATCTCACTGTAACAAGACCGATCATCATGGATAACAGGGTGCTCGGCAAGGTATATATTGAAACAAACCTCCACAGTCTCAACAAAACCCTTGACAACCTTCTGGTTTATTACGGCATATCTACGCTGTTATCCATTCTGCTGGCAATGCTGCTTGGAGAGCAGCTACAAAAACTTATATCAAAACCTCTCAGGCAGATCACAGACATAATGTCAGCAATATCCAGAGACAGGGACTACAGCAGGCGTATCAAACACCACACACGGGACGAAACAGGCGCGTTGGCATCAAGCTTTAACGAAATGCTAAGGGAAATCGAGGAAAGGGACAGGCATCTTGAAGACCAGGTAAGGATCAGGACAGAAGAGCTGGAAGAGGCGCTGCACAAGGCCTATGAACTTACAGAGGCGGCGGAAACAGCCAACCGGGCAAAAAGCCAGTTCCTTGCCAACATGAGCCATGAATTGAGAACACCCCTCAATGCCGTCACAGGCATGACTCAACTGGCGCTCAAAACCGACCTGAACGATGAACAGCGTCATTATCTTTCCACTGTAAAAGAGGCAGCCGACACGCTTCTGGACCTTATAAACGACATACTTGACCTGTCCAAAATTGAATCGGGCCACATGATTATAGAGGAACATCCTTTCAATCTCAGGGAACTCCTTGAAAAATCCACCGCCCTTGTAAGCAAAAATGCCCTTGATAAAAAATTGAATATAATTTGCAACATAGAAGCTGATGTTCCTGAAAACCTGGTTGGGGACTCTCATAAATTCAAGCAGGTCCTGGTAAATCTACTGGGGAATGCCGTCAAGTTTACCCAACAGGGATATGTACTGCTTGACTGCAGATTGGACTGCGCGGAAAACAAACCGCCAGGCAGACAAAACAGGCGCGAAGACACAGCCTCTGTTTACCTCAAATTCAGCGTGGTTGACACCGGCATAGGCATAAAGGAAAAAAACATTCACGACATTTTCAGGACATTTTCCCAGGCTGACAATACAATGACAAGAAAGTTTGGGGGCACTGGCCTTGGTCTGACCATATCACAAAAACTTGTCAAAATGATGGGGGGAGAAATAAAAGTTGAAAGCAGATATGGAGAGGGCAGCACATTTTATTTTTCCCTTCCATTTCCTGTTGATACCTCGTCAACAGAACAGCAACCCGAATATCAACAGGATAACACCATAAAACAACTTGCAGCATCTCTCATAATAACCGTGGCAGACCCGGACAAATGGGAATGCACTGCCATTAAAAACATCCTGTTGCCTTTTAATTTTACCACAATAGACGCGACACGGCCCGAGCACCTCCAAAATCTCCTTGCCAACATAAACAGTGCCTTCGAATATGTCATTTTTGTTCATGAAGATATGTTGGATGATACGGGTGGCGGACTGGAGGCATTTCTGGACAAGGCCCTCTCTGCCAACAGGTTAAAAGTCATCTTGATAAGCCGCACTCCATCAGACCTCAGCCACTGTCAGGGACTGAAAAAGAAATTCAGTGGCTGCCTTACATCTCCTGTTTTCAGGATTCCCCTTCTCGAAAGCATAAAGTACGCAGCAGGAGTAACCAGGGAGACAGTTCAAACAGAGCAAAGACCAGGCGATACAGATGTCAAAACAGAAACAGCACAAGCTGAGATACTACTTGTTGAAGACACCCCCATAAATCAGGAACTTATTAAAAACATTATGGAATTGCAGGGACACAATCTTACTGTGGCACAAAACGGGCTGGAGGCCATTGAGCGCCTTGCTGAGAAAAAGTTTGACATGATTCTGATGGATATACAGATGCCTGTAATGGACGGCATTACCGCAACAAATACAATACGAGCAATTGAATCCGGCAACATCGATTCACTCGTTATAGATACCGACCTTGCATCGGCTGTTGCCGCAAAGATAAAAGGCAAAAAACTGCCCATCATTGCCCTGACCGCCCATGCGTTCTCAGAAGACAGGGAAAAAAGCCTGGCAGCGGGAATGGATGACATCATAACCAAGCCTTTCCAGGTACATGAGCTAAATGAGATTAT
>CAYXYO010000167.1:0-27891 GCA_964469365.1 uncultured Desulfobacterales bacterium
GAACCATACTCCCAGCAGGGACTGGCTGAAGTTTGTGAAGTCAGGCAAGGCAAGGGCGCGGATCAGACAGTGGATAAAGACCGAGGAGCGGGGCAAGAGCCTTGAACTCGGCAAGGAACTGCTGACCCGTGAGTTCAGGAAACACCGTCTGGATTTTGCGGATTTTATGAAGAACAGGGCTGATGAGATTGCCGGTGTGTTTTCATTCAAATCTGCGGAGGCCATGCTGATAGCCGTGGGCTATGGAAAGATATCAGCCCTTCAGATCGTAAAAAAGTTTCTCAGGATTGTGAAACATGATGAACAGCCTGACGAGAGTGATGAAGCGGTTGCCACAAGGGTGTCCCATGGCGAGGAACAGAAACAGAAGGCAAGGGACGGCCTGATAATACATGGCTGCAATGACGTGATGGTGCATCTGGCAAAATGTTGCACGCCTGTTCCCGGCGATGATGTGGTGGGCTACATAACGCGGGGAAGGGGGGTGAGCGTGCACCTGGAAAACTGTCCCAACATAGCGCATCTTGAGCCTGAAAGGACAGTGGATGTCTCCTGGGATCTCTCCAGTGACAACGCCTACCCTGTAAACCTCATGGTTATAACCACCGACCAGAAGGGTATGCTGGCTGCTGTAAGCAATGCCATCAGCAAGGAAGACGCCAATATATTTGAGGCCAGAATTACCACGGCCGTTGATTTGAGCGCCACATTTTCATTTGGCATAGAAGTGAAAAGCGGAGAACATCTTCAGAAGGTGCTTTCAGCCATAAGAAAACTTTCAGGCGTCATCAGGGTGGAACGCGTGAAGGGGACTCTTTAGTAGTCTGCCATGTTCAATGCCATTGACATCCAGATAATGAACCGCATCTTCTCCTCTGTGGCCATGGAGATGGGGATTGTCCTTCAAAAGGCTGCCTTTTCACCTAATATAAAGGAACGCCGGGATTTTTCCTGCGCCATATTTGACGGCGCAGGCAGGCTCGTGGCCCAGGCCGCCCATATCCCTGTGCATCTCGGGGCGATGCCTGACACTGTGGCCGGCATGCTTGATGTTATCAGTTTCAGGCCGGGTGATATTGCCATAACCAACGACCCCTTTTCAGGCGGCTCCCACCTGCCTGACATAACCCTTGTGTCAGGCGTCTTTGACAGGGACGCTGTCAGACCTGCTTTTTATCTTGCTGTCAGGGCGCATCATGCCGATGTCGGGGGGGCGATGCCGGGCTCAATGTCCCTTGCCGCCTCCCTGGATGAGGAAGGGATTCTTGTTTCGCCCTCTCTCCTGGCAAGTAAAGGGAAGACTGATCAGGCCTTTATGAAAAAGGTGTTCGGCGCCATGCGTAATCCGACTGAGCGTTACGGAGACATAAACGCCCAGGTTGCCGCCATTGAGCGCGGAACAAGGCGTCTTGAGGAGCTCATAAGCAAAAATGGCATGGAGAGGCTTTCAGATATTGTGGAAGGCCTGCTTGAATACGGTGAGAAGGTGATGCGAAAAACAATCCTTTCCATTCCCGATGGCTGTTATGAATATGAGGATTTTCTTGACAGTGACGGCGCGGGAAGCGAACCTGTGCCTGTCAGGGTGTCCATTGCGATCCGGGAAGGAGAGGCGGTTGCCGATTTTACCGGAAGCAGCGGACAGGTAAAGACAGGCGTAAATACAGTGAGAAGCGTCACATGTTCCGCAGTATATTACGTTTTTTTCTGCCTTGCCGGCGGGAATTATCCTGTAAACGCGGGTTCGCTAAGGCCCATAACCGTGATAACAGAAAAGGGCTCGCTCCTTGACGCGGCATATCCCGCGCCGGTGGCTGCCGGTAATGTGGAAACATCCCAGCGGGTCGCGGATGTGGTGCTTGGGGCCTTGGCTGCTGCCGCGCCTGGCAGGATACCTGCGGCAGGTTGCGGCTCCATGAACAATATAGCCATAGGAGGCAGTGGGCAGGGCAGGCACTACACATATTATGAGACCATTGGAGGAGGAATGGGAGGGGCCGAAGGGTGCGCCGGGCTTTCCGGCGTCCAGGTAAATATGACCAACACCCTCAATACGCCGGTGGAGGCGATTGAACAGACATATCCCTTTATGATTGAGGAGTACTCCCTGCGAAGGGGGTCCGGCGGGCAGGGCAAATGGCCGGGAGGTGACGGCCTGGTGAGACGTTATCTCTTTTCAGCCCCGGCAACCGTCACGCTTCTTACCGACAGGCGCAGGATTGCCCCCTATGGCTTGCATGGCGGGGAGGCCGGGAGCGTCGGGAAAAATCTTCTTTACAGAAGGGGAGGGGAAGGTGCGGAGCTCCTTGGTGACAAGGTTAATGTCAGCGTGGATGCCGGTGACCGTATCGAGATACGCACGCCAGGCGGTGGAGGCTACGGCAGTACCGTATAAGGTGGAATAATTTTTAACGCTGTATCACCGCAATCTGAAACTGACCGGTACCAGCACATTCATTGAAACCGGTTTCCCATCTATGGTGCCTGGCCGGAAGCGCCAGCCTTTTACTGTTCTAATGGCAGCCTGAATCAGGTGAAGGCGAGCTTAAAACGATTCAACTGTTGTACAAAAAATGGGTAGCACTTCACTACTTTTGACAATAATTCGGTAAAGGGTCTTTCGGTTTATTTTTTCTTTTTCGAGGTGCTTTTTTTCTTGCCGGAAGTTTTCCTCTTTTTTGTAATACTTACAGTGTCACCTGCGCTCAGGCGTTTCAGGCCCTTTTCCTGGCAGTTTTTCAGCACAAGCTTGTTCCCTTTTACCTGTTCAACCTTGCATGTAAATTTTGCGTTGGCTACCCCAAACATGGTAAACGCAAACAACAATGCCAAAAATAATGTAAGGATTTTCTTTTTCATTTCAACAGTGCCTCCTTGTCATGAAGTTTGTCAAAAAAGACCCTTTACCTCCTATAAAATCTATAGGTTTGGAACATGCTTCGCAAGGTTTTTTTCTGACCAATTGGGCTTTATTTTGCCAGCCGTATATTTTTACATGATGGTGTCTTGTGAATGTGTGTAAACGTCATTTTAAGATGGTAGCTATCGTATCTGATATTACTCTCACATCTTTTTCCACAAGGTATGGATGCATGGGTAGGCTGAAAATCCTTTTAGCCATCTCCATGGCGACAGGGAAGTCCTCAGGACGATAGCCAAGATGGGAGAAGGCCTGTTGCATGTGCAGTGGGAGAGGATAATAGATCATGACCGGAATACCCGCATCTTGCATGCGGGTTACAATTGTGTCGCGTAATTCAGGCGTATCGGCAAGAACGGAATATTGCGCCCAGGCTGACCTGTATCCGGCAGGTACAACAGGGAGCGTCAGCCTGCTGTGTATGTCTGCTGAACGCAGTTTTTCAGCGTACATATCCGCGACGTGTTCTCTTGCCCTGAGTTCGTCAGGGAAGATGTCAAGTTTGGCAAGCAGGACGGCAGCCTGCATGGAGTGCAGCCTGGCATTGAGCCCTGTACGCAGATTCTCATATTTGTTTCTGCCCTGTCCATGCACCCGGATGGAAAGCAGGTCGTCTGCCAGCTTATCATCTTCTGTGAAGATCGCGCCGCCCTCGCCATAGGCGCCGAGAGGCTTTGCCGGGAAAAAACTGGTGGCCGCAGCATGACCAAGTGTGCCTGAACGGCGTCCCATGTAGCTGCTGCCAAAGCCCTGGGCGCTGTCAGACAGGACGGAAAGGTCATGCCTGGCTGCCACCTCCATTATGGCTTCATAGTCGGCGGGGAGGCCGAAGAGGTCAACCGGGATTACTGCCTTGGGAACAAGCGGTCGAGATGGCATATCAGCGTGCGGTACAGGGTGGAGTGAAACATCATTTTTTCTGACCGCCTGAATTGCCGGTTCAAGTTGCGCAGGATCAAGGTTAAAGGTCCCGGGCTTTATGTCCACAAACACCGGGGTCGCGCCAAGGAGTTGAATCACCTCGGCCGTGGCGATAAAGGTGAAAGGCGTGGTGAATACCGCGTCTCCCGGACCGATTCCCCAGGCCATCAGTGGCATCAGAAGGGCGTCGGTGCCTGAAGAGACCCCTATGCAGTGTCCGGCCCCGGTAAATTCGCAGAGCCTTGTTTCAAGCTCGTTGACTTCCGGGCCGAGGATGTAGCGGCCATGCCTGAACACCGTATGTATGTTTTTTTCAAGAACCGGCCTGATATGATCCTGCTGGGTGTTGAGATCTACAAAACTGGAGGGCTGTGCTGATGAATCTTGCCGTATCCACTCCAGGGCTTCCGCCGGACTTGCAGTGTCAATGATGCCAAGGGTGTCAAAGGCCCTGTTACTGGTAACAATGCGTTTTTCTCCATGGATGCTTTTCGATGCAAGGGCGATTTGAGCATCTTCAAGGTCATGGGCCTCACCTATGATCGATTTTTGCTCATAACCGAAATTACTCAAAAGAGAAACATGTTCAAGCAGCAGGGAGATCAGCCGGCTGGCGATCGCTTTTGCCTTTTCCCAGGAGGCCCCTTCTTTTGTCAGCTCCCTTACCAGTATGTACTCTACTGTCCCGAGGCTGGATGATGAAAACCAGACCTTTGCATTCAGTTCCCCGCAAAGTTCAAACAACTGGTCTATGAGTTCATACTCCCCGCGTTGCAACCACATGTCAAGGACAATGTTTATGTCCAGTACAAGGTGTTTCATGATCCGTACTTTCTTTCAAGATGCCCGCGCCACGCTGCCCTGTCATCTTCCGGCATTGCTTTTGGCCTGACATGGGCGTACTCGCCAAGGATGGCATTGATTTTTTCTCTCATGCCAATGCCCTCTTTTGCCTGTCCGGATTCAAACAGGTCGTCGGGAACAGTTATTTTCAATCTTATTTCCCTGTCTTTCAGAGGCAGGGGCGTCAGCGGTCTGAAAACTCCATCTTTGTAAATCGCATCTATTTGCATGAGGTTACCTGCCCGTTATCAAGTTTATAGTGCTCATCTTTATCCATAATAAGAGTAAAAGTGAACAGTGTGTGCTGCAGCACTGACGATATCCACCGGAGATATCGCTCTGTTTCTGTCTGCATATTATTCTCCCTGGTTCAAGTTGAAATTCTTGATATGTATGGTGCATGGTTCCATATGGATATCACCGGAACAGTTTCATTGGCGCCTGTGGACATATTCTTTGTCCACGCAGGATATCACCGCAAGGGACAGTATGAACACAAAGAGGAATTTCCTGTAAGGATATTCCAGGTAAAAGGTTGCCAGCATCATGGTCATAACTGTTATTATTGTTGATATGATAATGGCTGTTTCCAGTCTGCCTCCGCCTTCTGAATTGATAAACATGGCCGCTGCGCGCTTCAGGGGCAGCAGGGCGGTCAGTAGCAGCAGGGCGAGACCGGCATATCCCAGCTCGCCCAGGTATTCTGCGTATGAATTGTGGGCACGCCTGATTTGGGTGGTCCTTGAAAATGCCTTGAGTGGCATTTTGCGATGGTACAAGGGGTATGCGAAACCCCAGTTGCCTGCCCCCACGCCAAGGGGATTTGCCTTTACCATGTCAATGGTGTCAAGGAGGGCCGCTCCTCGGGCGGTGTTCTCAAAAAAGTAGCCTGGCCTCAAATAAGGGGCCATTCGCTGTTTCCAGAAATTTGTCAGGGCGGGAAACATGCGCTGGCCGGCCGGCACTATGAATATGTCATCAAATATGACGCTGCCATTGACATCGTAAAGAAACAGGTACGGCTGTACTGATTGGACAGGTTTATGAAAACTGAAAAAGTCTTCCCTGTATTCCCACTCTCCGGGACTCGCATCCTTCCAGCTCAATTCAACAGCAATTTTTTTCCCGTCTTCAAGGGTGACCCTTGTCCATAATGAGACCCTGCCCTTTTCCACATTACGATCCACCAGTCCCCATCCCCCCATGACAAAGGCGTTCTTCTTGCCGTCTGATGGGAACTGCGTCAGCCTGCCGCGCCAGCCTGTCCTTGAGCCGGTCTGATTGTCGAGCATAATGGCGCGCAGGCCGCCGTGGGCCATCTCAGTAACCGCATGGGATTTTTGCGGATCATTTTTCTCTTTGGCAGCGCCATCCACGGGTAAATATTCATAAAACTGCCAACCCTCGGCCATGCCCGCCCTGTTGAGCCTTTCAAAATCGCCGTTCATAATGATATTTTTTGACAAATCAGGTGGAGCGTATGTGAAGATCCCTATGGCAAACAACACGGGTACGCAGCATATGGCAAGGGTAAGCAGCAAACCCTGCCATCTCTCCTCTGCGATCTGTCCGGCCAGCAGAAGAAGCAGCATGACGCACAAGCCCACTGCAATACCGGCATAGGCAGTGCGGCTAATGGATAAAAAAATATATATGGATTCAATGGCAAACAGAAAGGAACCGGTTATCCACCAGGCGGGTTTTCTGTGTCGCGTGCCGTAATATATGGCGTAAAGCAGGAGAAAGTATTGTGAGGCAAGTGACACAAAACATGTGTTCTTGGCGCCAAATGTGGATGTGATCTTGCACGCCCCTTCAACCGGACGGAGCCATGGTATGTTAACCGCAAGCTGCAAGAGACCGGTTATGGTAACTAACCCGAAAGAGAGCCATAATGACCAGAGGGCAAGATGCCTCCATCGGATATCGCTGAACATGGCAAGGAAAATTGCAAAGAGAACGGTCATGGTTGCCCACTGGGCGGCTTCATAATAAGCCGCATGGGGGACAACCGCCCACAGGGAAGAGAGCAGGCTGTATCCGGTAAGGGCCATGAGCAGCCATAATACCCTGTTTTTCATGGCGGCTAACAGTTGCGACCTGAAAAGTTCAAGGCCGAACATGGTGAAAACAGAGATAAATAACCAGGAAAGTATCTGTAGCGCCGCCAGTTTTGGCTCACGGTAACTGACAAATATGCATTGTCCGTTTAAAAAACCCGGGACAAAAACAAGGGGGGGAAGAAAAAAGAGGATGACAAGGCATGAGGCCAGGATCTTTTCTCCAGATGTATATTTACTGAGTGTATGCATGGTGTACCAACATTTAGATTATTAGGCATTGCAATAATGCCGGTCCATGTCAGACACGACTACTTGCCTTTGACACGCTGCCGCTTTTTATATGAAAAGAGAGGGTTCTCCCGTGACATCATATCACAACATAGCTACTATTTTTATCATAACATCTTGGACGGCGGAAGAGCCAGACATTGGAAACGGGCTATTTCACGCCGCTTCCCCATCCTCCGATGCCAAGCAGTTCCACATTAAATGAGATGCTGGTGTCGTCCCTGTTGGTGCTGAGCCTTCCCTCAACCGCCCAGCACTCTGATCTGTACCGTATTCCATAGGAAGATTCCAGTTCGGAATCCGATGCAAAATTGTGCTTCAGATGATAAAGGCAGGTAAAATTGCTGGCAATTACCGCCGCAAGGTCGATGTTAAGTTCATTGATGTTCGTGTAGTCGTTATAGCGGTAGTCAAGGTAAAGATGATCCCCTGCCTTGCTGAAAAACCTGCTCCATACATTGTGGGCGACAAAACCATAACCATGGTAATTATATGAGGTGTCATACCGTATGTACATCCAGGGCAGGGGGGTGATCTCTATCTCGCCGTACAGGTCTGCCAGTGTATGCTTCTCAAGGTCAACGCCAAGGCTTCTTGCGGCTGCCCTGGAAAGATCAGATGTGTAATCCTCCTCAATATTGATATCCTGTCTCACCTCAAATCTTGCCAGGTCGGCAAAGGTATATCTGCCAGGCTCCCGTTCCACCTTGCCTGTAAAGAAGGAAAGAAGGGAAAGGGCGAACCTGTTTCTCGCGGGCAGACGGTCGTGAGCGTCAATGTCAGGGAACTTGTCCTGGTCAACATCGGGTCGGTATGTGTAGATTATGCGTGGAATCAGGCTGTGCCTTAACACTTCCTTGCCGTCCCATCTGAATTTTCTTGAAAAGGTCTTGCTGACATCGGCCTCCAGCCGATAAGTCAGCCTGTTGGCAAAGGATGCAGGGTCCACAAGGGGATCTGAACCGTAGGTGTTGTAAAAACTCTCTTCAAGGGTTGCTGAAAACACCGTATCAATCCAGCCGCCGACATCAAGGGGCATCTGCACAGAGGGCTCAAGATCCATCCTGTGGGATTTTATTCCCTGCTCCCTCCAGTAATTGACGTATGAGGTGTCAAGGCTGTAAAAAAACGGGGTGCCGCCAATGCGGTTCTTAAATATGTGCCAGTTGATGGATGGCAGGGTCTGTACTGTTAAATCACGTTCGCCGGGAGTATGGTTGTCATTGAAGACACCGGCTGCCCCGTAAAAGGAGTCTTCATCAAGTCGTGTAATCTGCAGGGTTGAGGGCCTGACAGGGTCGGTCATGTCGGCCAGGGAGCGGCCAAACCTGTTGAAAAGCATGCTGTTGGTTTCTGAATATCCTGTTGAGCCCAGATTGAACTCGTCCAGATAGTCCCTGTCGCTTACAAGGTCCACGTCAAGTTTCGCTTTAAAGCCCCATGGCAGTTCCTGGTCGGCCTTGCCCCTGATCCACCACCTGAGTTCATTGCCCCTTGTAAAGCCGTCGTTATTGTAGTCATTGTCTTCCTTTATGTCATTGAGGACATTGTAACGCAGCACGGCAAAATCATCCTCTCCGGCCTTGCCGCGAAACTCTATGCCCTGCATGTAGCCCCTTGAGCTCATTATCTGCTGATAGAAAGTGGCGTCCATGCTGTCTGTCAGCACCACGAAAAACGGCACTATGGCGCCGATTCCGTTCCTCTTTGATGAGATGTATTCAGGCAGGAGAAAACCTGTTTTCCTGTATTTGTTCAGGGGAACTGCCATCCAGGGCGTATAAAATACAGGGATTTTCCAGATATTGAATGTACTGTGCCTGGCCACCGCGCTTCCGTCAATGGTCAGTTTGAGGTCAGAGCATTTTATTTTCCATGCCTGGTCAGGCAGGCTGCATGTGCTGACAGTGGCATTGTCAGCCATATACTCCTCCGGGCCTGTCTTCCAGACCCGGTCGGCAGTCAGATAAACATTGTTGCGCCTCAGGAACAGCACCGCGCCGTCCACTGTGCCAGTGGCTGTTTTCAGGTCCAGTTCTCCCCTGGAACCGCGCAGGACATCACTGTCCAGGTGAATCACAACACTGCCCGATGCCCTTACCTTTGCATGTTTGCGGTCATACATGATGCTGTCAGCATAGACCTTGAGTTTGCCTCGTATTACACTTACATCTCCCTGCCCCCATATGACCCCGGAATTGTTAAAGGAGGTTATCTTTCTCGCTTCAATACGCCACGGTTCACGGCTTTTGTTGTCAGGTGCAGGCGCGGCAGACAGGTCTCCCCGCCCGGTGAAAAGCCCGGCAAGGAGAAAAATGCCCAGGAGATATGAGAGTGACTTCAGATTCGGCTTCATAAGATTCAGACATTCTAAGTAGCATATCAGGCAGGCGGTTTCAATGTCTTAACCTGAGAGGAGTCATTTTTTCGCGAGAGCGCCGCCGCGAAAAAACCGTCCGTGCCGTGTCGCCAGGGCAGGGCAAGAAGAGAGCCGTCTTCCGCAAGGGATGCCGCGCGTCCAGGCAGGAGTCCGGCTGCGTCCTTCACCTCCCATTCTCCATGTTTCGCGAGAAAAGAGGATATGACACCGCATGTCTCCTCCTTTTCAAAGCTGCATACCGCGTAAACCACTGTTCCGCCTGCGCGGCACATGGCAGCCGCTGTTTCAAGCAGTTCAAGCTGCAACGCGGCAAGCCTCTCAATGTCGTCAGGCCCCCTGTTCCATTTTATGTCAGGACGCCGTCTTATAACGCCGAGACCTGAACAGGGCGCGTCAACAAGCACCCTGTCAAAGGAGAAGGAGTGACGTCCGGCATTGTTCATTACCTGCCTGAAATCCGCGACATTGACACTGTGCAGCTTCAGGCGTTTCAGGTTGTCCCTGAGCAGAGCCAGCCTTTCCCTGTTTTTGTCGGTGGCGGTAATGAGCGCCCTGTCTTCCGAGAGGGCCGCGAGGTGAGTGGTCTTGCCGCCTGATCCGGCGCAGAGGTCGAGCACCTTCATGCCGGGTTCAGGCGCGACCATGAATGAGACGAGCTGTGACGCCTCGTCCTGCACCTGAAAGCCGCCCTGCCGGAAACCTGGCAAATCAGCAGGGGCTTTCCTGAAGGAGATGACCTCAATGGCATCAGGCGAATATTGACACGCCCTGGCGGTTATGCGGTTTTCCTCAAGGAACTTCATGGCGTCCTCCCTGTTCCACAACAAGGTGTTTACACGCAGGGTAAAGGGCGCGCGCTTGTTGTTGGCCCTGCACAGCTCCCCGGAGGATTCCTCTCCGAGACGGGCGCTCCACCTTTTCACCATCCATTCAGGATGGGAAGTGGAAATGGAGAGAAACTCATTACTGTTTCCAAACCGTTGTCCCGGCAGCCATTTTGCCAGCAGGCCGCCTCTTTTTTCATCTTCGCGCTTTATGCGACGCAGCACCCCGTTCACAAGCCCCCTGGCCCAGGCCAGACCTGTCGCCCCCGCGAGGTTTACAGCTTCATTCACGGCAGCGGAAGCAGGAACTCGATCCATGAAGAGTAACTGGAACAGCGCGCTTCTGAGGATGTTTCTTGCTTCAGGAGGCACCTTGGAAGGCCGTTCAAGGAAACTGTCAAGTATGAAGTCGAGAAGCAGCCTGTGGCGTATGACACCATAAAAAATGGCGCGGAAAAGCCGTCTGTCACGGGCCCCGACCCCGGCATGACGGGCAATCTCCAGACCGGCAAGGGCGTCAATGGGCTCTCTTTCATCAGGCGCCCGGGCCTCCCACCTGTTCAAGGCCTCAAGGGCGAGACCCCTGGCGGAACTCGCACTGCCAGTCCGGGCCTTTTTGCGGGCCTTTTTCAGCCTGACCCTGTCTCCCTTCACTTCAGGAAGGTAACAAGGTCATCAACCGGGGCCCTGTCGGTCCTGAGTTTGTTGGCAGGGGAGTCCATGTCGGGAAAGCCAAGGGAGATGCCGAGAATCAGCCTCTTTTTCCCGGAAATGCCCAGAAACTCCTTTATTTCCCTGGCGTAATCAGTAACAAATGCCTGTGGCACCGTGCCTATGCCCATGGCATGGGCCGCAAGCATGAGGTTCTGTGCAAAGGCCCCCATGTCGAAAATGGACCATGGTGAAAGCGATGCGTCCTGAAAAAGATAGACCGCGTGGGGGGCGTTGTAAAAACGGAAGTTCGCCTTTCTGGCCTTTTTGACAATGGCAGGATCAGAGAGGTCGATTCCAGTGGCCTCCTTTCTCATGGCATACAGATGGTCAATCCTGTCCTGTTCAGCCCCTGGCCATGTCTGAGGCGCGGGAATGTCCGGCGATGCGGGAGCGCCCTTCTCCATAAGCTCGATCATGAGACCTGAAAGGGCCTTCTTTTTTTCGCCTGAAACAATCATGACCTCCCAGGGCTGGCTGTTTTTGTATGACGGGCTCCACCTGGCAATCTCCACCAGTTCCCTGAGTTTCTCCTCCGGGACCTCCTCGTCCCTGAATGCCCTTATGCTCATCCTGCCTCTGATACAGTCCAGTGCGTCCATTTGTGAAATCCTCCCTTGAGTGCCGGGCTTCCTTAAAGAAGGGCCGGACAGTGATGTATAAAAAGTTCCATTGAGCCTTTTCCGCCGTTCCTCACTCCGTGTTCGATTCCGGGAGGAACAAATATGTGGTCTCCGGCGGCAACAGCCTCCCATGCGCCGTTTACAAGGATTTCTCCCGCTCCCTGTCTGACCAGTATGGAATCAGCCTCCTTTTCATGAATGTGGGCCGGTATCTCAATACCGGGGTCTATCCTCAGAACGCATACGCTGGCGTCAGGGGAATCTTTCCCTGATACAAGCAGCGCCATTTCAACCCCGTCAAATTTAGGGTGAGGTGAAAATGTCCGGTCGCCTTCTCTGGCAAAAAGTGTTTTCATGGGTTATCCTCCCTGAACCTTCATGGCAAATTTCATCAGATGGCGTACTGAAAGGCAGTAATTTTTCAGCGTGCCATTATGTCCAGAAAAATAATAACCGGAAAACATGCTTTGTCAAAAGATAAATGGGTATCAAATTCGCGGGATGCGGCGACTGATCGGAGTTCAGACATGCTGCCGGAAGGGAACATGCCTCCATGCCTTTCGTCAGGGATGAGAGAAAAGCTCGGTGAAGTATGCGCCGCTGCCATTGCCAGTGGGGCATTTCCGGGGATTGTCCTGCATCTTGCCATGGGAAACCGGACGCCGGTATCAATCGCCAGGGGCCGTCTGGCCTGGCCTGCCTGGACGCCGGAGGTCTCTTGCGACACTGTCTATGACCTGGCTTCATTGACCAAACCCCTTGCCACGGCAACCCTTTTCATGGCGCTGGCGTCAGATGGAACGGCAACGCCGGAGATGCCCCTGAGGGTGTTTTTCAGGAACCTCCCTTCTGACAAACAGGAGATAACGACAGGAGCCCTGTTGACCCACACATCGGGCCTTCCGGCTCACAGACCTTATTTCATGGCCCTTGCGGACAGCACTGCCGAACAGGCCAGACACAAGATGGAAAAATGGATTTTTGAGGAACCCCTCTGTTTTCATCCCGGTTCAGACACCCTGTACAGTGACCTCGGCTACATCGTCCTCGGCTTTGTGGCTGAAAAGATATGCGGGATGCCCCTTGGGCAACTGGTTGAAAGATATGTTTTCAGTCCAATGGGCATAAAGGGAATCTTCTGGGGGGGGAAGGGAGAGTTTCATGGAAATTGCGCCCCTTCAGAGTTCTGTAAATACAGAGAGAGGGTCATAATGGGAGAGACCCACGATATGAACGCATGGATACTTGGCGGCGCGGCAGGACATGCCGGACTTTTTGCCACCGCGGCAAGGGTTGCCGGAATCCTGAAGGCCCTGATGGATATCAAGCGTGGGAAGAGGACGCACCCCCATATCAGGCAGGATGTATTAAACAGTTTTCTGTCTGTCCCCCGTAGAGAGGGATGCGGCAACTGCCGTACCATGGGATTTGACACCCCTTTGCCAGGGGCATCTGCCGCCGGCAAACATTTTTCACCTGCCTCCATTGGACATCTCGGCTTTACCGGCACATCGTTCTGGCATGATACGGAAAAGGATATCACCATAACCATGCTTGCAAACCGCACCTTTCCCAGGGCGGATAAAAAAAGCATGGAGAGGATAAGGAAGTGGCGGCCTTTGATACATGACGCCGCAATGGAGATGCTGGCAGGAGATGACAGACGCCTTTGAACGACCGGATGCGTTGACGACCGTTCCTGATTTGGAAAAGAGAAAATCCTGAATCGGGATAGAATTCCTTGTTTTTGTTGTCTGCAGGGCAAGCATATTGCGGCCCCGGGTTAAATTTTTAGGGAAAATTAATCAGCAAATGCATGTCTATGCTGTTGTTGTCGATTGTCTCAACGAATCCGCAGAGATGTTTTGTCAGGAATATGGGCTTTATCATCTGTATAAAAAAATGATAAGAGCAGAATGTTTTTCCAATGGAAACGGTGGGGCAATTGTTGGGAAGTGACAAGTAATTCAATAAAATCAAAAAACAGAGGATTCTCACGCGCCTGTGACAGCCGCGGAGGCAAGAAAAAGAAGGGCTTCCTGGAGTTCCACATGGGCGCCGAGTATGTCACCGGTTGTTCCACCGAACCTGCGTCTTGCCCACAGGGATGCGATGGCGCTCATTGCGACAACTCCGGCAAGCATTGCGACGCCGGTTGCTTCCGCAAGGGTCCAGGCTGCCGCTATGGTTGTGGGAAGGGCCAGCAGCAGGTTCCGGGAGACGCCCCTGCCCGCAAAGGGGGAGCCAAGTCCGCCTGAAGGGCGGGCATATTCAGAGATTGCGCCAAGCAGCACAATGCCTGTCCTGGAAAAACATGGTATCAGCACAAACCATTGCCATGCTGCATGGGTGGAGAGTTGCACCGCGCATACGGCCTTTATCATAAGCACAAGCACCATTGCCAGTATTCCCAGGGCGCCATTTGTGCTGTCCCGCATGATTTCAAGGGCGCGTTCCCTGTCTGCGCCGCTTGCCACGGCGTCAGCCGTGTCGGCAAGGCCGTCCAGGTGCAGGCCACGGGTGAGCAGGGCGAGAAAGACAACTGCGACCACTCCGGCAATGGATGGAGGCCACAGCCCCCTGGCCGCCCAGTCAATTCCGGATGTCAGCCCGCCGATAACAAGTCCCACAAGGGGAAAAAAGGCCATTGACCTGCCGAGTTCACTGTCCCGCACCCTGAGTGAAGGTGCAAATGTTATTACAGTAAGAAATTGCAGGGCTATCAGAAAACTTTTAATGACCTGCCACCCGCGCCGGAATCAGTTGTCCCACTCGGTTCTTATACGGTTGATAACCTTGTGGACATATTCCATTTTTTCAGGCTGACAAAGTCCGAGGAGCGGCATGCCCTGCTCCACAAGCTCTCCGGGCTGGAAATATACCCGGTATATCATGCCTGATTCACCTGTATAGTTTATGATGGTGTCCCTTTTCATAAGAGACATTATAAGGGCCTCATCCCCGGGCTCAAGGGTAACTCCGCTCTCTCCCGCCTTGTCAATGCGGGCCGCAACATCCGGAACCAGCATGTACCTCGCTGTCTGGGGAGCAGGGAAAATGGTCAGGACATCGCGCAGGATTCTGTCAATCACCTCGTCCTTGTCCAGCCTGTGTCTTATGGCAAGCACTTTTTCGCCTGCCTCAACAAACCTTTTCTCAAGCTCCCGCCGTATGTCGGCAACATGACCGCTGCATGGAGCAGTTATCTTTTTCCTGTTCTTCTCACGCTCGATGGTAAACAGCACCGAGCCGGGCTTGTGCATCCACTGGCCTCCAGGCCCCTTTACCTCGTCGTTTTCATCCACTTCAAGGTTTATGACCCCGCAGTGCGGCGTATCAACCTCATGATCCTCAAAGGGGTGGGAACGGTATCTCTCCAGAAGCTCTTCAAGATTTATATCCATTAAAATGTCCTGACTGATAGAATTGTTAAGCCTTGTCTGTCTGGTATCCTGCAATATTTATCCAACTATAACGGAAAGGGTATAACCATGACAAGACCCCGCGTGCCTGTTTGAGGATATGGCCGGTTTCAGGCCCTGCATGTATATATCATGTATCTCAGTTCAGCCTCAAAAACGCCGTCGCCCCTGAGGCGGAACAGGTCATGGCGTCCCGGGCAGGCGGCGGGCACGCGCTTTGCTATCTCCGCCGTCTGCTCTTGGGAAAGTCCATAACGGATGCCGAGTTCATCTGACCTGAGCAAAAGGGGGGGAGCAGGCTCGACCGCCTCCACTTTCCATCCGGCTGATTCAAGGAAACCGCACATCCGGCGCCTGTCAGTGTATTGTTTTCCGGTTCCCATGAGCCTGTAAAGGAGATTGAGGCATCCTGCGCCCTCCATCTCCTCAAAACATGCTGTCTGATGTATGAAATATTCTCCGGGACGCGCCAGACCCCGTATATGTTTGAGGATGCCTGGCAGGCCTTCCATGCCGAAATAGTGCAGGACTGAACGCATTACGAGAAGCATCCGTCTGTCATCAGGGTTTATGTCGCCGCGGCTGACTTCATCTATCTTTCTGTTAAGGAGCCTGACATGTCTTTTTTCCGCTTCATCAAGCTGTCTGTCAGAGTGATCAATATCCAGAAATTCCATATTCCTTCCGGCAGATTCAGATGCCAGCAGACTTGATACAAACCCTGTGCCTCCACCAAGGTCGACAACGATTTCAGGGTGTTGCCTGTCAATCTTATGAAGAATGGTTTTGATGAAAGGGGCCGCGATCACAGGGCTGGAGAAATATCCGTCATGCAGATTTTCCCATCTGCTGCCATGTATGGCCCTCTCCCTTGCTATCTCCTGAACGGCGTCCCTGTTCATCTTTTTCTGTTAAAATAGAGATTTTGTCAACTTTGTGAAATTTTCATGTTGTATTTTTATAACATTGTATAATATAGTCTGATTCAGTCATCTCATCTCATCTTATCCTGTTCAGACATTAATTTCAAATCAAAGGAGGTTTTATGTATCCGTTCTGGGAAGTGCCGTTTTACACATCAGGCATTATAATCGCGCTGATAGCCACGTTTCACATCCTGCCGTGTCACCTGGCAACAGGGGCGTTCTGGTTCAATGTCTATATCGAGAACAAGGCGGTGAAGGAGAACCGGCCTGAGCTTATGGAGTTTATCAGGAAATACTCCCTGCTCATACTGATTTTCTGTTTTGTCATCGGTTCACTTACCGGCGTCGGAATATGGTTTGCCGCGACAGTGGCGAGTCCGCGCAGCATCTCCGGTCTGATTCATAACTATGTCTGGGGCTGGGCCACGGAATGGGTCTTTTTCCTCATCGAAATTGCCGCCATATATGTCTATTACTATACAATAGGTCGCGTGGACGCCAAAAGTCATCTCATGCTCGGCTGGCTTTACGCCTGGGCCGCATGGATCAGCATGGTAATCATAACAGGCATACTGGCCTTTATGCTCTCCTCAGGCAAGTGGATAGAAACAGGGGGGTTCTTTGACGGTTTCTTTAATGAAACGTACTGGCCCCAGCTTTTTGCCAGAACGGCCTTTATGTTCGGTATCGCCGGGGTGTACGCGGTGATAGTGGCAAGCAGGCTCGAAAACCGGCGGGTCCGTGACGAAATCATCAGAAAGGCTGCCATGTGGGGCATTGGCGGTCTGCTGGCAGGGGCTCTTTTTTCAACATGGTACCTGTTCAGAATGCCTGAAGCCGCCAGGGAACTGGGTCTTGACGGAGGGCTTCCATATCTGAAACAGATGCTCTGGTACGGTGGCCTCTCCTTTGCGGTTGTGCTTGTGTGGTTTCTGGTATGCGGAATCATAAGGCCCCGCTGGGCGGGCACAGTCTCAGGCGTTGCCATACTTGTAATACTGTTTCTGGGGATAGGGGCAGGCGAAGGTTTCAGGGAAGGGGTTCGCAGACCATACATCATCAACCAGTACATGTACGGCAACCAGATAATAGCGCGGGATGTGGAGGCCAGGGGAGTAAGGTCAGAGGTTGAAAAATTCAATAACGGGGGTTTTCTGAAGCATCTCTATTTTCGTCCGGACCATTTTGACCTCTCCCGCAAAAGAGACAGGATCAGGGCGGGACGGCTGGTGGCCCTGTACCAGTGCGGCAACTGCCATGCCCTTGACCGCCACGGAGTCATGCGGCCCCTTTCAACCCTTCTGCGGAACCTGTCTCCGGAATCTCCGGAAGACATTGCAGATTTCATGGATGCCCTCGGGGACTATCCCTACATGCCTCCATTTGCCGGAGACGACGATGACAGGGCGGCCATTGGCGAATATCTTTTTACGATAATACGGAGGTAACAGATGGAACTGTCATTATTTGTAAACAGCATGAGAGATCCTTCGGGACTGCCCTTTTATCCCCTGGTGTTTCAGGCGTTGCTTGTGTTGACCTTCGCCATGCACATTACCATGATAAACCTGGCTATTGGATGCGCCTTCACGGCCGTATGTGAAGCAGGCAAAAAAACCGCTTATGGCCTGAGGCTTGCCAGGGGGCTTGGACGCACCCTGACCGTTACCTTTTCCATTGCCATAGTGCTGGGGGTGGCGCCGCTGCTCTTTGTCCAGGTCATTTACGACCCCATGTGGTACAGCGCCAATCTCATGTCAGCATTCTGGGCCATGCTTTTTCTCGTTATAGTCACTGTAGCGTTCTATTCAGCATACGGTTTTTATCTTGGCAACAGCAGGGCAACTGTTGGAGACAGCAGGTTGTTGTGGGGCATGGTTGCCGCAGTCATGTTGCTTTTCGCCGGCGTCATAATGCACATGCTCAGCATGGAACAGCTCAATGTGTATGAGTGGAAAAACTGGGTCCTTGACGCCACAGGCATGCCAGATACCGGGGGAGGGGCCTTCCATGGAGTGAAAACAGGACGTTTTCTCCACTTTGTCCTCTCTTCATTTGCTGTAACCGGAGTTTATCTCATGCTCTATGCCTGGTATTTTCAGAACCGTTCAGACTATGAGCCCGGCTATCTGGCCTATGTGGCAGGCAAGTGCGCGAACATGGCCATGGCGGGAACCGTTCTTTCCATTGCGGCAGGTTTCTGGTGGGCCGGAACAGTGCCTGGCGAGTTCCATTTCATGCGGAATGCCTTTTTCCTTCCGGGGGCAATTGGTGGAATAGCGCTTTTGGCATATCTGGGAAAGGTGTTTTTCAACCCATTGAAACACGCTCCACATGCGGCCATTGCCATGTTCCTTGTGATATTTGTTATGTGTTGCGCCAGGGAGGCCCTGAGAATGGATTACGTCGCCCAGGCAGGCTACTCTGTTTATGACTACAAACTGAACCTGGACTGGGGAAGCACACTGTTGTTCTTTGCGTCGTTTGTTATGGGGCTCTGCGTACTCTGTTTTCCGGCAATGGTGGCCTTCAGGGCAGGCAGGGCGGAACGGGATGAGGTTGTCACCCTTGATCCCGCCATTGGGAAACGGGCAGTTGCCATGCTCATAGCGTGGTTCGTTGTGGTGGCTGGCCTCGGCCTTGTCATTTCCCTTAAAAACGGAACATTGTTGTGAACTGATTGATGTCAGCCGCCTGACAAACCAGAAAAGCCCGGAGTCTGCACAGGCCCCGGGCTTTTATAATTGCTCATGCCGGTCAGAACAACAGGGGGTCAGAATTTCAGTTGATAGACCATCTGGAACTTATGGTCATCTCCAAGGTTCATGTCAGCCACAGGGGCTTTGCCCTTTCCGGCACAATCATCTCCAAAGAGAGTATGCTCATAGTCAAGCAGGATGTAGTTGCCCCTGATAAATTCCAGGGCCATGCCGCCTGTCCACATGTCATAAATGGAATCCCCGGCGATATCGTCATCCCTGTCGCCGTCAAAGTGGTCGTATCTTCCAAACAGCGCGAGACGCCTGTCCCACGCAGGAAACATCGGCATGGGAATCCTGAAATTGGCAAAGGCAGACCATCCCTCTGTGGAAAGGGCGTCTCCGCTGCTGTCTGTCCATTTGCCTGAGGCATTGCCTTCTGTGACAAAATATTGGGCTGTCAATATGAATAACGGGCTTTCATAACTCAACATCCCCAGATTTACGCTGTAGTCGGGGTATTCGCCATTAACGGAGTTTTTCATGTTGCCTTCCCCCATCAGGCCGAAATAACTGAACTGAAGGCCCGGAACCAGGTCAGGCAAAGGTCGGATGGTGATACGTCCTTCCACAACCTTGTTGCCGTTATTTTCAGACGCATGATATCCTCCGCCATTATAGACACCCACATGCCAGCTTCCCCACCTGCCGTCATAGTGGTGGTTGCCGACAAGACTACCCGCGTCATCCAGCCTTCCGCCCAGATTGCCCCTCAGGCTGATGCCCAGGTCAGCGGAATTGAAGACATGGGCCCGTTCAATTGCCATGGTGCCCTGGCACCTGTATGGATTCACATGCTCCTCATAATCAAGCCATGGCATGTGTCCCATGCCCACCTCTGCCTTCATGTCAGTAAAAAAGGCCATGTCGCCCGGTCTGAATTCGGCATAGAGGTATTTGAGACGCACCTTCCAGTCCTGGTCATCGTCCTGATGAACATCATAGGTGAGATGGGCCTTTAGCCAGGGGGTGATTTTTTTGTCAACCCGGAAATATCCGCGCTTGATGGCAAAACGGTTATAGCTCGTCTGTCCCTTGTCTGCCGCGCCATGTTCTCCCACGCTGTAATCAAGATAGGACAGCATCCTGAACCTGAGTCCGCGCAACGGTTTGGGCACGGCCCTCTTTTTTGCTTCCTCGACAACTTCCCGCCTGCGCCGCAGTTCAAGTTCAGCCGCCTCTTTTTCTATCTCGGCAGCTTCCCGCTCGGTAAGAATCCCTTTCCTGATAAGCACTTCAACAAGGGGATCGTGTGTGCCTGCCATGGCTGAAAGGGCGACGGCCGCGCATGCAAGAACCAGAGTCAAGGATAACGCAACTGCAATTTTTTTACTTTTCATCTCTTATGGAACCCCTTTCCTCCCTGAACAATCGTTTTATAACGTGTTGACAACGGTCTCGGTCGATGCAGGCGCAAACAGCAACTTGCCTTACAACCATGTTGAAAGATATCAGAAGACAGTATGTGGTTTATGTGGTTGCGGATCCGGTTATTTACAGACCTCCAGCAGCAGTTCCTTGAGCCGCAGGCCTGACAGTATCATGCCTCCGAACACAGGCCCCATGCGGTAGCCGCCATACACCGCGGCCGTTGACATGCCGCATACAAAGAGACCGGGATAGACCTCTGTTGTATTGTGCACAACAGCATCTTCAGCAGGTTCGGCGCACATGGAGCGTTCACCTTCAGGCTTGCCTGAAGGGGTGTTCAGGCGCACATCGTTTTTTCTGGCAAGGGTGTGAACAATATCATGGTCATGCCCGGTGGCGTCCACCACTGCCTTTGCCTCAAGGGTGAGGGGATCCACAGGAAAATGGTTCATCCTCGCAAAGGTGTTGTTTATCACCACGCCTGTTACCCTGCCGTCCCTGACAAGCAGGTCTTCGACATCCACAAGGTTAAAGATGTTCGCCCCCATGCTGGACGCGCCAAATATGAGGCCGCTGGCAAAGGAAATGGCGTCCACTGCCAGCAGTTTGTCCTGCCAGGGTCTGAACGGGATGTTGAAATCTTCCAGCACCGATTTGGCTTCTTCCTGTATGATTACATACTTGTAACCCATCCCTCCGCCCCAGATTCCTCCGCCTGGGGCCAGCTTTTTTTCAAGGATGGTGACATTCACTCCCCTGGCCGCAAGATATCCGCCCGCGACAAGGCCGGATGGCCCCGCGCCCACTATGACCACATCGCTTTCCAGGGCCTTTGTAAAGTCATTAACGTGATTTTCAACAATACCTCTTGTTATATCTATTTCCCGCATTTCATTTCTCCAGGGCGCATGAAGACGCCACGCTGTCAAGGTTTATCCAACTTGTTCCAAATGTGTCCACTTGTTTGATGTATAAATAAAAAAACCGTCAGTTATAATCTGACGGCAAACCGGCGCAACATCTGTCGCAACCGTTTTCCTGCGCCGACATTAACCGGATCAGGTTCCAGGGGTCGCATTACATGCCTCTCAGCCTGCCACAAGCCCGGCTCCCCCAACGGATTTGTTCTGCCCCGGCGGGTGGCGGGAATTTCCTGTTTTCCCGTTGCCGGAACGCAACATGGCCGATATTAGTTTGTCCCGGTTTCCATGTCAATATCCCGCAGGCCGGGTGATGGAAGCTGTATCCGGCCAGGCGGCGTATTCCGGGCAGCGCTATATTCCGGCAAGCCTGTCAAGGGTTATGGATGCGGCGCTTCTCACTGACAGATGATTGTATGGTGAAGGCCCGGAAATGGGGCAGATGACGCCGTCTGCCATGGCCAGGGCCTCGTCCGCAAGACCTGAAGCTGTACCGAAAAGGATAAGGAAAGGCTGTTCCCCGTCTGATTGAACCCGTTCCCTCATGGCCTGCCATGTTATGCAGTTGCCGCGTTTTACTGCTGATGTCGCGTATATTTCCGGCGAACGTCCGGTCTGTGCCTCGATGTCCTGAATGACTTCCTCAATGTCATTCACAATGCGGATGATCCCCAGGGCGTTTTTCCGGTCAGGATTTTTTTCTCCTCCAATGCCCTTCAGCCAGTGCCCGGCAAGGTCTGCGGCCAGTTTCTGCTGATCCTCCAGGGGGGTGGCCACATAATAGCCGTGGACCCCGTATGTCCTTGCCGCCCTGGCGATGTCGTGCATGTCAAGGTTTGTGACCGCTGAGTTTATTACCTCGCCCTTTCTGTTCAGCACAGGGAAATGTATCAGGGCAACAAATATCATTCCCCTGCCTCCTGTGCCTCAAGCCATCTCCTCTCTTCAGGTGAGATGTCGGCGGCATTCAGCAGGTCAGGACGCCGCCTGAGCGTTGCGAGCAGAGCCTCTCTGCGCCGCCATGCCGCTATTTCAGCGTGATTGCCTGAAAGGAGCACACCAGGCACGCGCCAGCCGTTAAATACCTCCGGTCTGGTATATTGGGGATGTTCCAGCAGACCGTCTGAAAAGGAGTCGTGTTCAGCCGAAGAGTTGCATCCAAGGACTCCGGGAACCAGCCTGCTTACCGCGTCAATCAGCACCATGGCCGGGAGTTCGCCGCCGGACAGGACATAGTCTCCAATGGATATCTCCATGTCAACACAATGCTCGCAAATCCTTTCATCAACACCTTCGTACCTGCCGCATATAATCGCCAGGCGTTCCTTTCCGGCAAGTTCAACAGCCGTCTTTTGACAGAAGGGACGTCCCCTGGGGGTCATGTAGATGACAAAGGGTTCAGGTGGAGCGGCCTTGAGGGCCTTTAGGGCCTCAAACAGTGGGGCCGGCGTCATTACCATGCCCTCGCCGCCTCCAAAGGGACGGTCATCAGTGGTTTTGTGCCTGTCATGGGTGAAATCCCTGAGATTCACAGGATTTATTTTGATGATTCCAGCTTCAATGGCCTTTCCTGTCACGCCAATGGCCAGGGCTGAGCGGAAGAAGTCAGGGAAAATTGTGATGATGTCAAAGTTCATGGCCATGGATTGAAGGGCCTGGCAGCGCCCGGCAGTTGTTTCGCCATTATCATGCGTGGTTCAGTTCCAGCAACCCTTTGGGAATATTGACAATACACAGATGCGCCGTGCTGTCAATCTCCTTTATGAACTCTTTTACGGCAGGTATCATAACCTCCCTGTCGTCCTTGTCCTTCACCACAAGGACCCGATTGCCACCAGCGTCCAGTATCTCCTGAATCCGGCCATTGAAATTGAGGGCCGGATCATGCACACGCATGCCGCGCAACTGAAAGTGATAGAAATTTTCCGGTTCAGGGGGGGGCAGGGTTGAGGCGTCAACAAATACCCGGTGTCCAGCAAGGTTTTCAGCGTCAGTCCTGGTATTTATTTCCTCAAAACCCATGAGCAGCACATGTTTTTTTTTGAGCCTGGCCCATAAAACATGAAAAGGGACATAATGTCCCTGATCACTCTGGATATAAACGGTATCTGTTTCAAGCAGAAGGCCGCCGTCAGAACCGGGATATACCTGAACAGCCCCTTTCACTCCGTGAGGCTTTACGATTTTCCCCAGGGCCGTGAAGGAAGATTTAACGCCCATGTGTGTTTAATCTGTTGATTCTATTCAAGTATTTCCAGCACTACTCTCTTGTTCAGCTTGCTCGAAGCCGCTCCGAGCAGGGTCCTGAAGGCCCTTGCCGTCCTGCCCTGCCGTCCTATAACCTTGCCAAGATCACTTTTGTCCACCTTGAGTTCTATTACAGAGGTCTGCTGACCTTCAACTTCATTGACCTCAACGGCATCCGGTTTGTCAACAAGTGATTTGGCAAGATATTCAACCAGCTCTTTCATAGTTTACTCCTGTTCGGAAAATTGCGGACACCACTGGCAAAGAGACCCTGTTACGCGGCCGCGGCCTTTTTCAGCAGGGATTTTACCGTATCGGAAGGTTTTGCCCCGAGCTCAAGCCATTTTTTGACCTTCTCATGGTTCACCTTTATCTCCGCCGGATCCTTTAACGGGTCATATGTGCCGAGTATCTCAAGAAATTTTCCGTCACGTTTGACATATGAATTTGTAGCCACAATACGGTAAAAGGGTTTTTTCTTTCTGCCGCCACGGGTTAGTCTGATTACAACTGCCATTTTTCCTCCGGTTACTGTTTGTGTTTTGAAAATCAGAAGGGAAAAAGCCCCTTGGGCATTCCCTTGAATTTGTTTTTTCCAAGTTTTTTGAACATCTTGTTCATTTGAGTATAGTTTTTCAGGAGCTGGTTCACATCCTGCACGGTTGTGCCGCTGCCCCTGGCGATTCTTTTTCTACGGCTCGCGTTTATAATTGTATGTTTGCGTCTCTCCTCAGGCGTCATGGAGTCTATGATGGCCTCGATTTTCACAAGCTCTTTTTCATCAGGCGTAACATTTTTAAGCTGTTTCATCTTGTTCAGGCCCGGAATCATTGACATGATCTGTTCAAGGCTGCCCAGTTTCCGTATCTGTCTGAGCTGGTTCCTGAAGTCCTCCAGGGTAAAGGTGTTTTTTCGGAGTTTCTGCTGCAACTCCTCTGCCTGTTTCTTGTCAATGGTATCCTGGGCCTTTTCTATGAGGCTCAGGACATCTCCCATGCCGAGGATGCGGTTGGCTATCCTGTCCGGGTGAAACTGTTCCAGGGCGTCAAGTTTTTCGCCAACGCCGACAAACTTGACAGGCTTTCCTGTTACCGACTGTATGGAAAGTGCCGCGCCTCCCCTGGCGTCGCCTTCAAGTTTTGTCAGTATGACCCCTGTTATATCCAGTTCCTTGTCAAAGTTTCCGGCTATGTTGACAGCGTCCTGGCCTGTCATGGCGTCAGCCACCAGAAGAATCTCCTGTGGGGAGACGGTCTTTTTTATCTCCCTCAGCTCTTTCATCAGGGGCTCGTCAACGTGCAAACGACCGGCTGTGTCAATGATAACAGTGTCAAACCCACCGGATGCGGCAACCGCCACGCCCTTTCTGGCTATGTGGACAGGTTTCATGCCGGTTTCAGAGGGAAAGACCTCCGCCCCGGCCTGCTTGCCAACGGTTTTCAACTGTTCAATGGCCGCCGGCCTGTAAACGTCGGCAGGGACGAGGTAGGGCTTGCGTCCTTTTTTCTTCAGCCATCTGGCAAGTTTGCCGGCTGTGGTGGTCTTGCCTGAACCCTGAAGGCCTGCCAGCAGGATAACCGCGGGCTGGCGGCCGGCAAGGTTGATGTTCTGGTTTTTTCCGCCGAGCAGGGAGACCAGTTCCTCATTGACTATTTTTACCACCTGCTGCCCTGGCGTAAGGCTTTCCATCACCTCCTCGCCCAGGGCCCGTTCACGCACCTTTGCCACAAACTGCTTGACCACCCTGTAATTTACATCCGCCTCAAGGAAGGCAAGGCGCACCTCTCTCAATCCCTGTTCAACATCCTTTTCAGAGAGTTTTCCGTGCCCCTTGAGCTTTTTAAAGGCATTTTCAAGCCGTTTGCTTAAACTGTCAAACATGATTCCAGAGTCAATTCCATCTAAGGGCCAAATCTCTTATAATGAGATTTTAATTTGCAGCAACTGGACGACCTTACTAAAGCTCAATGCGCGTGTCAAGACGGTCTGGTGTATACGCGATGCCGGGAAACCGCCCTCCGGGGGTTGCGTCCCGGCCCTGATGCCCCATGGCCCTAAAAGGGTACGTCGTCTTCAGGTGGAAGCTGGCCCGGCACGTCGTAATTGCTCTGCGAGCCCTCTTCAGGCCTGTCAGAGGCGCGCCGGGGAGCCGTGTCATCCCGTCCCCCAAGCAACTGTATCTCCCTGGCAACTATCTCTGTTGTCCAGCGGCGGTTGCCGTCACGGTCCTGCCATTCGCGGGTCTGAAGGCGTCCCTCCACATAAACCTGCGTTCCCTTGTTCATGTACTGGTTGCAGATTTCAGCCAGACGGTCCCATGCAACAACCCTGTGCCATTCGGTCGCCTCTTCCCACTGGTCTCCCTTTTTCACGCCATGGTTTGTAGCCAGATTGAAATTCGCCACTGCCGTTCCCGACTGGGTGTACCGTATTTCCGGATCGGCTCCCAGCCTGCCGATAAGCATTACCTTGTTAAGTCCTCTTGCCATGATTCAATTCCTCTGTTCTGGTGTTGTTTAAATGTCTGTTTTTCCCGGTTCAAAGGGTAAAACTGAAATTTCCTTTTCCGAGCAGGTCGTGGAGATGAACGATGCCCGCTATCCTGCCGTCTTTTTCAAGTACCGGAAGCACTGTGATAAGATGGCGTTCCATAAGCTCCAGCGCGTCTGCCGCCCTGGCGTCCGGGTGTACAAACTTGGGAGATGCGCTCATGATATCAGATGCCTCACATTTTTCAGGCAGACCCTTTCTCATTGCCCTTCTGAGATCCCCGTCAGTGATGATCCCGGCGAGGGACTCGTCTCCATTCAGTACAAGGACAGCCCCCATGCCCTTGGCGTCCATCTCCTCAAGGAGTTCCGCAAGGGCTGTCTCCGGCCTTGCGCCGGGGATGCCCTCGCCTGTTATCATAACCTCGCCTACGGAGACCTTTAACCGTTCTCCCAGGGAACCTGAGGGATGATTCCTGCGGAAGTCCCTTTCATTGAACCTGTGGAGCCCGAGGAGGGCCACCGCGATGGCGTCTCCCACTGCAAGTACAGCGGTTGTGCTGGCAGTGGGGGCAAGGCCGAGGGAACACGCCTCACGTGGCACGCCGGTGTCAATTACAAATTCCGAGGACTTCCCCAGGGTTGAATCCGGCCTGCCGGTAAGGGCAATGACAGGAACTCCCCTTTCCCGGAACACAGGCAGAAGGGCGCAAAGCTCTCCTGTTTCTCCGCTGTTGGATATGGCGATTACAGCGTCCTGTTTCAGCACCATGCCAAGGTCACCGTGCATTGCCTCAACAGGATGCATGAATATGGCAGGTGTGCCTGTGGATGCCAGGGTGGCGGCAATCTTCCTGCCCACAAGTCCTGATTTGCCTATGCCGGTGACAATGACCCTGCCTTTTATGTTGAAAAGTTTTCGCACGGCCCTGGCAAAGTTGTCATCAAGCCTTGACCGTACCTCTTCAAGCCCCTCTATCTCTATGGAGATGGTCTTTCTGGCCGCCTTCACTATCCCGCTGATATCATCCAAGCCTGAACTTGCCTCCGTCATCTTCCACGGGAACAGGGTAATCACCGTCAAAACACGCGAGACAGAACCTGGAGCGGTCCCCGCCAGCCGCCTCTATCATGGTTTCAACGTCAAGATAATGCAGCCCGTCAAGGTCGAGAAACTGCCTGATCTCCTCAACTGATTTTTTCGCGGCGATAAGTTCCCCCTTTGTTGAAAAATCAATGCCGTAAAAACATGGGAATTTGGTGGGAGGACAGCTTACCAGCATGGAGACCTCCTTCGCTCCGGCGTCCCTGATGGCCTTGACCCTTGTCCGGCTGGTCGTGCCGCGGATGACAGAGTCCTCCATTATCACCACCCTTCGTCCCCGTATCATCTCCCTTACAGGGTTAAGTTTTACCCTTACGGCAAAATCCCGCATGGACTGGCTGGGCTGTATGAATGTCCTGCCTACGTAATGGTTCCTGATAACCGAAAGCTCAAGGGGTATGTCAGCCTCCTGGGCGTATCCCACGGCAGCATAGTTGCCGGAATCCGGAAATGGCATTACAAAGTCGGCGTTGAGGGATGTTTCCCTGGCCAGCGCGGCCCCCAGGGCCTTTCGGAAGGCGTATACGTTTCGCCCGAAAATGTTGCTGTCAGGACGCGCGAAATAGATGAATTCAAAGATGCAGTTCGCCCGCCTGCCCGGTTTCCTGGCCTGCACGGAACGTATGCCGTTGTGGTCAATGAATACGATTTCTCCAGGCTCCACATCCCTTACGAACTCGGCCTGTATGAGATCAAGGGCGCATGTCTCGGACGCGAGCACATATGTCCCGCTGTTTAACACGCCTATGCATAGCGGTCTGAAACCAAGGGGATCCCTGAAGCCAATGAGCTGCTTTTCCGTGAGAAGCACCACGGAATATGCCCCTTTGAGCAGCTTCATGGTGTGGGATATGGCATCTTCAAGCCCGCCAACCCCCGCCTTGGCAAGGAGGTGTATAATAACCTCGCTGTCCATGGTGGTCTGGAAGATTGAGCCGTGCCTTTCGAGCTCCATGCGAATCTTTCCGGCGTTTACAAGGTTGCCGTTGTGGCCGAGTGCCATGGTGCATCCGGCATGGTTCACGCAGAAGGGCTGGGCGTTCTGGAGGACTGACGAACCTGTTGTGGAGTAGCGCACA
>CAYXYO010000168.1:0-8779 GCA_964469365.1 uncultured Desulfobacterales bacterium
AATGGCAGAGGAATAACCTGTCAGGAAAAAGGGCACGTCAGCGCCTATGCCCGACGCTATTGCATGAAGCCTTGACCGTGAAAGAGGAAAGGAAAACATGCGGTTCAGGAGCTGAAGGGTGGTGGCTGCGTCACTGCTTCCACCACCAAGCCCTCCGCCTGCGGGTATCTTCTTGTCAACATGGATTTCAAGTCCGTGCTCAAGCCCTGACGCGGTTAAAAAATCACGGGCGGCCCTGTAAACCAGGTTGTCAGGTCCGTCAGGGAGAGTGTCAGGAACCACCAGCCTGATATCCTTTCCTTCGACAGGCACTGCCGTAATCCTGTCATGCAGGGAAATTCTGTGAAACAGGGTATAGAGCAGATGATACCCGTCATCCCGCCGACCTGTTATCTTGAGAAGGAGGTTCAGCTTTGCATGCGCCAGTGCGGTCATTCCCGCCTTTTCATGAGGCAAGTCTGACATATCTCATACGCAGGTCGCAAAGGATGTTGTCAATCATGGTCTGTTCATCCTTGTCAAGGTTGCCCCTGGTTTTCTCCTGCAACATGGCAATGGTGTCGATTGTATGCCGCGCAAGCTCCAGATTGACGCTTTTCCCTCCCGCGCCCGGCTCTTCCAACTCCCCAAGCTGCACCAGGGCAGATGTATTGAGGGACATGACAAAGACAGAAAATGTTATTCTCGGAAACTGCGCGTTCCGGGTGCTGCATCTGTCATAATTTTCCCTGTTCTGTTCACACCTGCATTTTTCCCTGTCTGTTGTGGTCATTCACTTATCCCTCCACGGTCTGTTTTCATTTTTCTGTGCCTGAAACCTGAACACAGGATTTACGCAGTTTCATAATAATGCATATCCGGACAAAAAAACAATCAGAAAAACAGATGAATTCAGGAAGGTTCTGCCTCTGCCCTGAAGACGCGCATTGAAAATGTAAAAAATCCCCTTGACACACAAGGCACAATGGCACAATATATAGCACATTCAAACCGGTTTACCTACACATATTGTATTAATCATAAGACTGAAACATAATTTTAAATACGAGAGGAGAGACAGATGGATAACAGTACGGAAAGGAAGGCTGAACAGGTTCTTGACTCCAGCGGAATGCCTGTAACCAGGCTGCCGCTATCGGATAACGCCAAGATTGTGCTGGCAAGGCGCTATCTCAGGAAAAACGACGACGGACAGGTAATAGAGCGACCTGAAGAGATGTTTTCGCGGGTTGCCAGGGCCATTGCCGCTGTTGACGCGCATTATGACAGGGACGCTGACCTGGAGGCCACGGAAAAGCTTTTCTATGACCAGATGACCTCGCTGAAATTCATGCCCAACTCGCCAACCCTGATGAACGCCGGGAGGGAACTGGGCCAGCTTTCAGCATGTTTTGTGCTGCCCATTGAAGACTCCATTGAAAGCATATTCGAAGCTGTCAAACATACTGCCATGATTCATAAAAGCGGAGGAGGTACAGGCTTTTCATTTTCCCGTATAAGGGCAGAGGGGGACCGGGTCAAATCCACCCACGGAGTAGCCAGCGGCCCGGTCTCTTTCATGACCATATTTGACGTGGCTACTGAAACAATAAAACAGGGGGGAACCCGCAGGGGCGCCAACATGGGCATACTCAGGGTTGACCATCCCAACATAGAGCAGTTCATAACCGCCAAGCGAAAAACCGACCGGCTCAACAACTTCAATATTTCTGTTGCGCTTACTGAAACCTTCATGGAGGCTGTTGAAAAGAGATCAGACTACAGCCTTGTCAGCCCCAGAACCGGCAAGGAGGTCAAAAGGATAAACGCATTTCATGTGTTTGAGACCATAGTGCAATCCGCATGGGAGAGCGGAGAGCCTGGCATCATATTCCTGGACAGGATAAATCAGGCGAATCCCACTCCACACCTTGGAGAAATGGAAAGCACCAATCCGTGCGGCGAACAGCCTCTCCTGCCCTACGAATCCTGCAACCTGGGCTCAATCAATCTGGGGGTATTTGTAAAGGACGGGGAAATGGACCTTGAATCCATGAAGGAGACCATTCACATGGCAGTACATTTCCTTGACAACGTCATAGACGCCAACCGTTTCCCCCTGCCTGAAATCGCAGCCATGACACTGAAAACCCGCAAGATAGGTCTTGGCATAATGGGGTTCGCGGATATGCTCATAAAGAGGGGGATCGCATACGGCTCTGAAGAATCTGAACAGGCAGCCAGGGACATCATGTCATTCATTGACAGGGAGTCCAAGGAGGCATCCATGAAACTTGCCCGCGTGCGCGGCAATTTCCCTGCCTTTGAAGGCAGTGTCTACGACAGGCCGGACACGCCATACATGCGAAACGCCACCACGACCACCATAGCCCCCACGGGCACCATAAGCATCATCGCCAATGCATCCAGCGGCATAGAGCCACTGTTCGCTGTAAGTTACATCAGAAGGGTCCTGGACGGCAATGAACTTGTCGAGGCCCATCCGCTTTTTGTGCAGGCCATGAAAAAGGCAGGCAAATATTCATCTGAACTCATGACCCGCCTTGCCGGAACCGGCTCTGTACAGGATGATCCGGAGGTTCCTGAAGATATCAAAAAACTCTTCCTTACATCCATGGATGTAACACCTGAGGAACACATAGCTGTGCAGGCAGCCTTTCAGCAACATACTGACAATGCCGTGTCAAAAACCATAAACTTTCCTGAAGAAGCCACCATTGAGGATGTCCAGGAGGCCTACGGACTCGCCTGGCAGAAAGGCCTGAAGGGCCTTACCATATACCGATACGGCAGCCGGCCAGTACAGGTACTCAACCTGAAAAAAGAGAAGAAAAAGACGGAGCAGACCACCGTGGAGCCCAAAACCACCAAGGCGGCCAATGGCAAAATCGCACCGCGTCCGCGTCCGTTACGCACACGCGGCCTTACTGAACGCGTAAAGACCGGCTGCGGCAACCTTTACGTTACCGTCAACTGGGACGAACAGGATTTCTGCGAGGTCTTTACCCAGATGGGCAAGGCGGGAGGATGCGCAGCATGCCAGCTGGAAGCTGAAAGCCGTCTCATATCCCTGGCCCTGAGGGCAGGCATAAGTCCTGAGGCGATTGTCAAACAGCTTGCCGGCATCAGGTGTCCACAGCCCACATGGCAGGACGGCGGCCAGATACTTTCCTGTCCGGACGCGGTAGCCCAGGTGCTGCGGGCCGCCGGGAACATGGATATAACATCAAAACAGGAGACCATAATGACCTGCCCTGAATGCGGAGCGGCGCTGGAGCCGGAAGAGGGTTGTCTGCTCTGCCGTTCATGCGGGTTCTCAAAGTGCGGATAGAAGCCAATATCAGGCCAGGAAAGCATATCAATACACTTGTTCGTGAGATATATTAAAGAGATATCCTTTGACAAGGATGTAGATTAATGAATGATTACATAACATTACAATCATCAAGATACTATCCCGTCACTTTGCTGCGTTTTTAAGGCCGTGAATCACCGACTCCTTTAACCGGGCCTGTATCCACAGGCCCTTGCAGTTTCCACATAAGGAGCTGTTTTCTTCTATCCTTCTGGCCGGGATAGAGAGGCATCTCCATGAAGGGGGAATTTTTCATGTCATTCGGAAGAAAGGAGAACTCCTGTGACAGCATGCGCCTCTGCAGGACAAGATACCGGACATCCCCTTTCGCAAAAAAATCTTTTATTTTGTCAGGCGTATCAAGTATCTTTACAGGACTATCATATCCCAGGTAGAAAAACAGGCTTGCCATATCCTTGCCTATGCCAATATTCTCAGGCCCGGTCCCGTTTAATTCCATCCTTGCATCCAGAACAAACCTCTTGCCGTACCTGTAATCCTCCAGCACATTCTGCTGCCAGCAGAAAAAACCGGCAAAGAGAATCAGGCCCGCGGCAATTAACCCTTCAATGGGAATGTCATGACGAACTTCACCTGTATGCCCCTGCTTGCGCCATGCTGCAATCAGAAAGGCCAGGGCGACCCCTCCGGTCGCCATAAAGGATATTCCAAGCCCATCCGGCGGCACGATTCCTGTAATCTTCTCCACAATCGGCAGGATAAACGGGGCACAGAACTCAACGGCCGCAACAGCGGCAAGGATACAAAACTGCATAAAGAATGCCCGGTCTTTCCATCTCCTTACCCCTCCAGCGTCAGCCACAAAGGCCCCTGTCATCAAGGCACAGAAGGGCAATATGGGCAAGATGTAATAGCTGCGTCTCGAATCAGACAGGGTGTAAACAAGAAAAACCGTTAGTGTTGCCTCAACAAGCCACCTGAACCTGTAATCAGCCCTTCCATAATGACGAACCGCATGGAGAATCGCCCCTGACAGCAGGGGGATCCAGGGCAGAAAAAGCATTGGCACATAATAAAAATAGGCATAAAAAGGTTCCCTATGATCAAAGGCATTGAAAAAACGCAGGATATTCTCTCTGAAGACCAGATAGAGACCGTTCTGGCCATAGTTGTCAGAGGTAATGGCAGCGTATAAAAAGGGAAGCAGGTAAAATATCACCCCGATCAACAGGGCGGCCAGGTGGGCCAGGGTAATATGTCTGGACCATGGCCTGGACCTTAACAGGTCGGGAAGACAGATCAACGCAGGGAGCACGGCGGCAGGCAGCCCCTTGAAATGGGCCCCGGCAAAACAGATGATATAAAACACAAGATAGGAGTAAAACCCTGGTGATTCCCTGTGGTTCCAGTACCACAGAACAGCCAGCATGATAAAGGCCACATTTTCAATATCTGCACAGGCGGTACGGGACCAGAACAGCATGCCCCATGAAAGCAGCAACAGCCATCCTGCCACATAAGCCGCCCTTTCAGAGAAAAGCAGCCTTCCAAGACTGACCGTGGCCCAAAGGGCCGCAAGCCCTGCCATTGCGCCAGGTGCCCTTGCCACAAACTCGTTCAGGATGCCTGTGAGCACCGAAGGTATGGCAATTACCCAGTAACTGAACAGGGGTTTGTCAATATAGGGAACGCCGTTAATTGCCGGATGAAACCAGTCCCCGCTGAGAATCATCTCCCTTGCCACCTCGGCCCACCTGCCTTCCGATCCCCATAAAGAGCGATAGCCAAGGGCGTAAAAAAACAGGAAGAGAGCTGCAATCCAGAAACAAACGGTCTCCGTGCGGATGGCTGACCCTGCTCCGCCCTGCCTGCTATTTTCCTCTGTCATCACCGCCATAATCACTCATACCCTTGCGAGATACGGCTGCGTGCCTGACACCCCACGATGAACATGGAAATTTGCCTGACATTATTTATGAAGCCGCCATAAAGTTTTACACACATTTACTTGTCAACTGTATCTGCGTTATGGTATTTTATTTTTTTTATACACTATTTGCACACAACACATCTAACATAAAAACAGTGTCAGGAAAACAGCAATGATATTCAAATCACTCATAGGCTGGTTCTCAAGCGACCTTGCCATTGATCTCGGCACGGCCAACACCCTTGTGTTTGTCAAGGGAAAGGGCATTGTGCTGCGTGAACCATCCGTCGTGGCAGTAAAAAAGGATTCCCGCTCCAACAGGGTGCTGGCCGTGGGACAGGAAGCGAAAAACATGCTTGGCAAGACACCTGGCAATATAGTTGCCATACGTCCCATGAAGGACGGTGTAATTGCTGATTTTGAAGTGACCGAGGCCATGCTGAGATATTTTATCCGCAAGGTGCACAACCGGCGTTTTGCAAGGCCAAGGATAATCGTAAGCGTGCCTTCAGGAATTACGCAGGTGGAAAAAAGGGCTGTAAGGGAGTCTGCCGAATCAGCAGGCGCAAGGGAGGTATACCTCATAGAAGAACCCATGGCCGCTGCAATCGGAGCAGGCCTGCCCATTACTGAACCTACTGCCAACATGGTGGTTGACATAGGAGGCGGCACCACAGAAGTGGCGGTCATATCCCTTGCGGGCATAGTTTACAGCCAGTCTGTAAGGGTGGCCGGTGACAGGATGGATGACGCAATCCTCCAGCACATCAGACGTAATCATCACCTGCTTATTGGAGAGCATACCGCGGAAAAGATAAAAATCGAAATCGGAGACGTACTCCCTGAAAAACCCTACGCCGAGTTTGAAATAAAAGGCAGGGATCTTGTTTCAGGGGTTCCCAAGACCATTGTAATCAACTCCTATGAAATCATGACCGCCATATCAGAACAGATTGAAAAAATTGTAGAAACAGTGCGGAATGCCCTGGAACAGACTCCGCCTGAACTTGCAGCTGACATAGTTGACAAGGGGATAGTGCTTACAGGCGGAGGCGCCCTGCTGAAACATCTGGACAAGCTGTTGCGGGAAGAGACTGGCCTGCCTATCATCATCGCCGACGATCCACTTTCGTCTGTGGTCATGGGATCCGGCGATACCCTGGACAATCTGGATGTCCTGAGAGAAATCATGATATATTAGGCACGTCTCACATGACAGGGTAGCTTATGCTTCATAAACAAGGGGCCTGAGGTTTACATGAACCCTGGATGGAACTCGCATGGCAAGTCCTGTTCGTCAATGTGGCCGGTTCGTCCCGTGACCTGGACAACAGGAGCAGCATGAATTTACGCGGCATTAAAGACGGTTAAGGAAACAGTCTTGTCCTGCCTGGCAGGTTGCTTCAAAACCATCTGGAATACAAGGAACTGCTCCCTACCTGACATCAATGAAAAACAGCAAAAAGAAAAAAACAAACATAACGGTTGTTGTTACCCTGCTGTTCACTGTTGTTGTCGTCTTTTCAGTGGCCGGGGCGCGTTACGGCGTGATGATGCCCTTTTCTCCAGTAAAAACCGTCATAAATGAGCTTGCCGGCTATGCCGGAGAAATGATGTCCCATCCGGTGCAATCATTTCATCACATATGGAAAAATTATATTGACCTTGTCGGAGCAAAGGAAGAAAATCGGATACTTGAAGCCAGGCTCCTGGACCTCCAGGCTGAAAACAGCGGTTACAGGGAAATAATCCTGGAAAACAGACGGTTGAAAAACCTGCTGGAAGTAGCGGAAAAATACAGTGGCAGGACCATAATGGCCAGCGTAACCGGTTATGATCTGGTTCCATGGGTGAAAACAGTCACTGTTAACAGGGGTAAAAAGGATGGCGTCAGAAAGGACAGCATCGCCCTGTATGGCAGGTATGCGGCAGGTCGTATTACAGAAGTATTTCTCCATTTCAGCAGGGTGCTTCTCATAACCGCCCCTGACAGTGCGGTGGCCGCCCTTGTTCAGAGAAACAGGGCAAGGGGCATCCTGTACGGCTCGGCTGAAGGCGAATGCCGTCTTGATTTTCTGGAAAAGGATGTAAAGATCATGCTTGGCGACACCATCATAACTTCAGGGACAGACGGCATTTTCCCAAAGGGCATAATACTTGGCAGGGTAAGCGAGGTGGCAAACACAAGGGAACATGGACTGTTCAAGGCTGTCAATGTTAAACCGGCCATAAATCTCTCAAGGCTTGAAGAGGTAATGATCCCCATTGAAAAACCCGAACTTGAAACAGAACCATGAAACGCCATATTTTCTTTGTCATAACGGCCATGTGCCTGATACTGTTTCAGTACGCCTTTCTCGCAGGCATAAAATCAGGTTATATTGCCCTTGACATAATCATTCCCTTTCTGGTCTGGTGGGCCATGAGGACGCCCTTGCCTGCGGCGCTGCTGGATACAGTCGCTGCCGCCGTGCTTGCAGAACTCCTGTCCGCCATGCCCCCGGGCCTTCTTATCTTTTCATGGGCAACAGCCTGCCTTTCAACACGATATATAACAGGATACATAACAGAACCAGGCACATGGCAACAGATGTTCATTGTCGCCTTTGTCTCCATGGAAACTACAGTAATCCTCCAGACCGGCAGCGGCGCAATTGAACTTGTCTGGCCCTGGGGCATACTACAGGTATTTTTAAACGCCGCCACAGCGCCTCTGTTTTTCAAAATATTCAACATGGCACACCATCCTTCATCCGGAAATGCGCATGCGTGAGGCCCGGGACATGACCGTAAGAAAAAAACGCAGATACCCCCTGGAACTCAAAAAAATTGATCCTGAAGACATGGAGGTGCGCAAAATACTCTGCAGCAAGGCAGGTCTGTTCATGGGTTTCATGTTCATTGTTATCCTTGCAAGGCTATGGCAACTTCAGGTGCTGGAAGGAGAACGTTTCGCGGAAAAAGCGCGCACCAACAGGGAAAAGATTGTATTTATCCAACCGCCAAGGGGACAGATACTGGATGCCAAAGGGAGGCTCCTGGCAGGAGTTGAACCGGGATTTGACATATGCATAGTGCGTAATGAGGTGGAAAACCTGGAAGAGACCCTGCGAAAACTGTCGTCCATCATAAAAACAGATGAAGCCGAAATCCGGCCCAGGCTTGTGGCCTCCGGCAGACATCCCAACTACCTGCCCTTTCCCATTATAAGAAACGCTGACTGGGAAACGGTTTGCAGGATAGAGGCCCACGGTTTTGAACTTCCGGGCATCAGGGTTGAAACCAGACCGGGCAGAAAGTATCCCTACGGTCCGGTAGCCCCTCACCTCATAGGATACCTTGGAGAAATAAGCAAAAAAGAGCTGGAAAGCAACCGTTTCCCACACGCATTTGCAGGAGACATGGTGGGTAAAAGGGGCATTGAAGCACGTTACGAGATATTTCTCGCAGGAGAAAAGGGTAAAAAGACCCTTGAGATCACCGCAAGGAAACAGTTGAAAAAGGTCCTTTCCGAAACAAAACCCGTAAGCGGA
>CAYXYO010000169.1:0-14626 GCA_964469365.1 uncultured Desulfobacterales bacterium
GTCATCATGCACTATAATCACAGCAGGCCCTACGCCACAACTGTCATAACAGTGGCAGACAGATTGAAAAACACTGTGAAATAGCCTGTCACCAGGTCTTTTCAACTGTTTTTCATGGGGGGCTGGCCTGTGGATTCAAGCACTGAGAGCCAGAAACGGCTCTTCAGATTCACCTGTTTGCTTTTTTGGGTCGCCTCCCTTAACGGGACGTGGACAAAACGGCTGTTCCACATGCTGAGCATCATGGCGGTCTTGCCCGCCATGGCTGCGTGAACCGCGTTCTGACCAAGATTGCCGCAGTAAAGCCTGTCATCAACATTTGCTGGCACGCTTCGTATTATGTAGCTTGGATCAATGTAACGTACAAATATCTCCTTGTCCCTGCTGCTGAAATGCTCCTTGATCCTGTCCCGCAGGTAGGTGCCTATGTCTCCAGGCTTGATGTTGCCTGACAGGTCCCTGTCTGTCCTGTCCCGGAAGAACTTCTGTCCCGCCCCCTCGGCAACCACTACAACGGCATGCCCCCTTTCTGCTATCCTCTTTTCCACGGCTGCCAGGAAACCATTATCGCCGTCAAGGTCAAAGTCGCTTTCAGGTATAAGACAGAAATTCACATCCCGCAGGGCAATGGTTGCAGCGGCCGCTATGAATCCGGCATATCTGCCCATGAGTTTTACAATCCCTATACAGTTTGGAGCTCCGGTCGCCTCAACATGAGCTGAACGAATGGCATGGCAGGCGACATCAACCGCCGTATCAAAGCCGAATGTCTTGTGTACCAGGTAGATGTCATTGTCTATGGTCTTGGGTATCGCTATTATGGAGATTTTCACATTCCGTTTCCTTATCTCCTCATGGATGGCCGCCCCTGCCCGGAATGTGCCGTCCCCGCCGATTATGAACAGGGCGTTTATATTCATCCGTTCAAGGGCGTTTACAATCTCTTCAACAGGCTGCGGTCCCCTGGACGAGCCGAGAACCGTGCCGCCCTGCTCATGTATGCTGTTTACCGCGTCAGGGGTCAGGTCCATGACCGGAAGACCGTATTCCGGTATGAAGCCTCTCAAACCGTAACGGATGCCGGTTATGTTACGGACCCCGTATCCATAATAGAGTGTAAGCACAATGGAGCGTATGACATCATTTATCCCTGGACAGAGACCGCCGCAGGTCACAATGGCGCACCGTGTTTTGACAGGATCAAAATATATCTTTGACCTGGGACCGGCCAGCTCAAAGGAAAATCGTCCCTCATCTTCCCTCTTTTCCATGATCTGCCGCAGGTTCTTTTCCGAGAGAAAGGCCATGACCCTGTCGCTGTCATGGACAAAACATGAATAGTTGCCTGAAGCGGCGAGCGGCGAAGTGATGGTCGGGGCCCCCAGGGTTTCAATGGATGTATCAGATATGTCTTCAGGGGTTATTTCATCAATGAAACTGTCAAGCATGTTGCACGATGTGGAATGCGGCCCTGTTTTTTCTGTCATGTCTCTCCTCCTTGTTACCTGCCCTTAAAAATGCGGGAAACTGCCTTGCGTCTCCATCTGCACAAGACCCATATATTGAAAATTTTGCATGAGATGCCTGTCTGCTATATAATAGCCCTGTTTCGCAAGGCATGCAAACAGGATTAATCGGAAAAACTGCCGGCACCTTCCTTATAACTATTCTGTCTTGCTACGGCCTTGATTAAATAACGCATGATGCCGGCATGACTTGGATAACAGGATAACAGATTTGATACGCACAGGGGTTTTTGACTCCGGCATAGGTGGACTGAGCGTGGTTCGTGAGCTTAAACGCCTTATGCCTGGACAACAGATCATATATTTTGGCGATACGGCCCGCACTCCCTATGGCGGCAAAAGCAGGGAGACCCTCCAGAAATACGCAGCGGAAAATATCAGGTTTTTGAGGGAAAAGGGGGCTGACATAGTTGTTATTGCCTGCCACAGCGCGGCAAGCGCCCTCAGAGATGAGATAACCGGTTTTGATCTGCCGGTTTTTGAAGTGGTGTCGCCGTCAATAGCCGAGGCGGTCGCCATTTCAAAAAAAGGCCGGATAGGAATAATGGGTACCAGGGCGACCGTCTCAAGCGGTGTGTATCACAGGGAAATCGCAGTGACAATGCCAGGGGCAAAGGTATTTTCCCAGGCGTGTCCGCTTCTGGTGCCACTTGTTGAAGAGGGATGGTTCAGGGCCAGGGAAACCAGAATGATAGTGAAAAAATACCTGCGGCCCCTGAAAAACTACCAGATTGACACCCTTGTTCTTGCCTGCACGCACTATCCGCTTATAAAAAAACTTATCCAAGAGAAGGCAGGCAAAAGGATAACCGTGGTTGATCCTTCAGAGGCTGTCGCCCGTTCGGTTGCTGAATGGATAGAGAGACATCAGGGAGAGGTCAGGCATGACGGGAAAGAGCCTGACCGTTACTTTCTGTCAGACCTGTCGCCGGATACGGAAAAAATTGTAAAATATTTCATGGGCAAGTCCATACGCCTGGAAAAGGCAGTGTCATAACTCCGCCATACCTTTAAGGCGACTTGAAAAACGGACTTTGCGGCCGGACCCGGCGGTTTGACGGCTGACCAAACTTTTTGGCAAATGGAGATAATGTTGGCATTGATATAGACAATGCATCATTCAAGTTGAAATCAAATCAATAGGTTATCAATGGTTTACCAATAAAAAAGAACTGATAGCAGTATAAATTTTCAACCCGGATTTCAGGCTTTTTGCTGCTACAATTTTGTATAACCTTTTAAAAAGAGCCAAAAGATATTTCAGTTTAAAATTGTAATTACAACAGGTTAATGCAAGTCAGAAACCTGTGTTTTTAACAACACGCTCCATCCGGCTGCTATTTCTCCGGCGCTTCATGGCGGCAGTCGAGCTCTGACGATATCTTCCGTCTGACCGCCTCAAGGTCGTCATGCGTGTCCACTTCAACAGGGGCGTTCGCCACCACGGCAACGCCTATGCTGAAACCGTTTTCAATGGCCCTCAACTGTTCCAGCATCTCTATGCGTTCCAGTATTCCCTGTTCAAGGGAGACAAAGGTGCGAAGAAAACCGTACCTGAAGGCGTAAAGTCCGAGATGCCGCAAGTATCCGGGAAAACCCTTTTCGACAACACCTGATGAGACAGGGCCGGTCACACCATCCCGGTCAAAGGGTATAGGGGCCCTTGAAAAATATATCGCCCCGCCCCTCCTGTCCAGCACGACCTTTACCCTGTTGGGATTATTCAGGTCATCTGCCTCAAGGGGGCAGGCGGCGGTTGTCATGTGAAAGTCCGGGACAGAAGCCAGCATCTCTATCATGGCCCTGACAGGCCCTGTCTCAAGCAGGGGCTGATCGCCCTGTATATTGACCACCATATCTCCATCATCCAGACAGAGCATCTCCGCGGCCTCGGCGACCCTGTCTGTTCCGGATACGTGATCAGCGGAAGTCATTATGGCAGTGAACCCTGCATGTTCAACTGTCCTGAATATCTCCTGGTGGTCTGTGGCAACCGCCACTGTTTCGACCTCTGGAATCATTTTCGCCCGTTGACAGACATGAAGAATCATAGGCATTCCGCCTATGTCAGCCAGGGGCTTGCCTGGAAGCCGTGAAGACGAGTACCTCGCGGGTATTACAACAACCGTTTTTCCTGTCCGGTCCCTTTCCTTACATGCCATCCTGTCTGTTCTCCTTTAGCGTGTTGGCCATTTTGTAAATCATGCCCCTGCCAAGGCCTGTAGCGGCTGACACAAGTCCGCTTATATCCCGCGCTGAAAGCCCGCACTCAAGCATCACATCGACAAGTCTCTCAATATCCGCCATCCTGTCCGGAATCCTGCCCGTCTCTTCACTCTCATCAGCGCCCCGGAGCACAAGGGTTATTTCCCCCCTTGCCTTCTCCGTGCCGAACTTCCCTTCCAGTTCCGAAAGCCTTCCGGTGAAATAGGTCTCATGCAGCTTTGTTATTTCCCGTCCCATGAAGGCCTCTCTGTCCCCCAACACCCGGATCATGTCTTGCAGAACCTGCCCTATCCTGTGGGGAGACTCAAAGAATATAAGCGGGACGCTGACCCCTGCCACCATCTCAAGGGCCTTGAGTCTTGCCGCCTGTCTGGCAGGCAGAAAGCCGGCAAAGTAAAATGACCGGGCAGTAAAACCGGAAACGCTCATGGCCGCTGTGGCCGCAGAGGGACCGGGCACGGGATATGCCGAAAACCCTGCTTCGCGCACCCTTTTCACCAGCCGTCCTGCCGGGTCGGAGATGCCAGGGGTTCCGGCGTCAGTAACAAAGGCAACGTCAACACCGTCCCGCAGCCTCCTGACAACCTTCTCAGCCGCGCTGTTTTCATTATGCTCCCTGCAACTCAGGATTTTTACGGATACGCCAAGCTGCCGCAAAAGAAGGCCTGTTCTTCTCGTGTCCTCGGCAGCCACGAGGCCGACTGAGCCAAGGATATCCATGGCCCTCAAGGTAATGTCCCTCATGTTGCCTATGGGCGTGGCAACTACATAAAGAAGGCCTGCCTTTTCCGCCGCGCCGTCACGCCTGCCGTCCGGCATGGGCCTGATCTTCGATGTTCAGTTGGTCAAGAACCGACGCGCACCTGCCGCACACATCACCAAAACGGCTCTCCTTGCCCACGTCCTCAGACCACGTCCAGCACCTTTCGCATTTGCTGCCACGGGCCCTTTCCACCTTGACCACAAGGCCGGGGAGTTCATCGCTGGCCCATATCCCGTCACCCTGTCCAGGCGCGGTTTCAGTGAATTGCAGTTGTGAGACAATGGCAATCTGGCGCATCAGTTCTTCGCGTCCGGCCAGTCTTTCCGCAAGGCCGTCAGGCAGATGCAGGGTGACAAGGGCGTCAAGGGCCAAACCTATCCGTTTCTCCCTGCGCGCGGTCTCAAGGGCCTTTGTCACCTCATTCCGCACCGCCCAGATATCAGCCCACAACTCCTGTTCCGAACTGTCCAGCTCAACGCAGGGCTCCGGAAAATCAGCAAGGAAAACCGACCTGTCATTCCCAAGGTAGGACCACGCCTCCTCGGCGGTGAATGAAAGCACAGGTGCCATCATCCTGACCAGAGACGAGGCAATGGTGAAGAGCACGGTCTGCGCTGACCTGCGCTCCCTGCCATCTGGCAGTTCGCAATAGAGCCTGTCCTTGATGATATCAACATAAAGGGCGCTCAAATCAACCGTGCAGAAGTTGTAAATGGTGTGATAAACCTGATGAAAACGGTTTTCCCCATAGGCCCTGTCCACGCGCTCAGCCACCTGTCCGGCGCGCCAAAGGGCCCATCTGTCAATGGGAAGCAGCCCGTCCAGGGGCAGAGAGTCCCTTTCAGGACTGAAATCATTAATATTGCTCAACAGATAGCGTATGGTGTTCCGTATCTTCCTGTAGGCTTCAGTAAGACGCTGAAGTATCTCGTCGGATATCTTTATATCATCCTGATAGTCCTCTGACGACACCCAGAGACGCAACACCTCGGCGCCGAATTTTTTTATTATCTTTTCAGGCGGAATCACGTTGCCCACGGATTTGGACATCTTGCGCCCCTTGCCATCCACAACAAAACCGTGTGTAAGAACCGCCTTGTAGGGGGCCCTGTGCCTTGTGGCGACAGAGGTGAGCAGGGAGCTCTGGAACCAGCCCCTGTGCTGGTCGCTTCCTTCAAGATACATGTCGGCAGGCGAGGAGAGCTCCTCCCTTGCCTCAAGCACTGCGGCGTGGCTTACGCCTGAATCAAACCATACATCAAGGATGTCCATCTCCTTTCGCACATCACGCCCCCCGCATTTTGGGCAGCAGGAACCTTCAGGCAGGAAATCAGACGCCTCCCTTGCGAACCATGCGTCTGACCCTTCCCTGGCAAAAAGCTCAACTATCCTGTCAGCCACCGCGTTATCCATAACAGGCTCTTCGCAACTACTGCACATGAGCACTGTCACAGGCACGCCCCATGACCTCTGCCGTGAAATGCACCAGTCTGGCCTGGTTTCCACCATACCGTAAATCCGCTGCTCTCCCCAGGCAGGTATCCAGTTGACATCTTTTATGGTCTCCAGCGCCTCCTGGCGTATGCCCCTGCCGTCACCCCTGGCATCCATGGCAATAAACCACTGGGGAGTCGCCCTGAAGATGACCGGTTTCTTGCATCTCCAGCAGTGTGGATAGCTGTGGGTCATCTTTTCTGCCTTGAGCAGGGCATCTTTCTCGGCAAGCAGTTCGATTATCCTGTCATTGGCGCTGAATATGGACTCTCCCTCAAACACCCCGGCATCCCTTGTGAAGCACCCATGGTCATCCACCGGGGACAGGACTTCCAGCCCGTAGCGCAGACCGCTTTCATGGTCATCAGCGCCGTGGCCCGGAGCGGTATGCACACACCCCGTTCCGGCATCAAGGGTCACATAGGGGGCCAGGATTAGCCTGCTTGTCCTGTCAAGAAAGGGATGGACAAGTTCCATGCCTTCAATTTCAGGACCGCTCATGCGTCCGGCGTTCTCAACATCCCCTTCTTCAAGTCCGATGGACTCAAGGATGGCGGCAACCCTTTCCCTTGCGACTATCCATACTTCATCCCTGCGAAAGCCTTCGCCATCTTTCAGGATTCTCAGGGCCACATAGTCAAATTCATCATGCAGTGCGACAGCCACATTTGCCGGCAGGGTCCATGGAGTGGTTGTCCAGATTATTACCGATGCGTCCTGAAAGTTGCCTGCGATACGTTCCCTTAACCATTCAGCCAGTTTCTCACCCGCCCGGAACTTCACAAGGATGGACGGAGAGGTGTGGTCAGCATATTCCACCTCGGCCTCAGCCAGGGCGGTAACACAACATGGACACCAGTAAACGGGTTTTCTGTTCTTTATAACATGCCCTGCCAGAAAGATGTCGCAGAACTGCCTTGCTATGGCCGCTTCATATTTGAGCAGCATGGTGAGATAGGGGTTGTCCCAGTCTCCGAAAACGCCAAGCCGTTCAAACTCCTTGCGCTGGGACTTGACAAATTTGCCGGCATATTTCCGGCAGGCCTTCCTGATGGAAAGGATGCTCATCTCCTTTTTCGCGTCTCCAAGCTCCTTTTCCACATTTATCTCTATGGGAAGCCCGTGGCAATCCCATCCCGGGACGTATGGCGCATCATGACCCCGCATCTGACGGTACTTGACAATAATGTCCTTGAGCACCTTGTTAACAGTATGGCCAAGGTGAATGTTGCCGTTCGCGTATGGCGGGCCGTCGTGCAGTATGTATCCTGGTCTGCCCCTGCCAGCTTCCCTGAGCTGCTGGTATATCTTTTCCTTCTTCCACCGTTTCAGCATCTCCGGCTCACGCTGTCCGAGATTTGCCTTCATTGGAAATTTCGTCCTTGGAAGATTCAGTGTCTTTTTATAGTCTGTCATAATTCCTGCCTGTCTTTCCGGTCTGAAGGACTCCTTGAGAAACAGCATTTCTGGCGAGGCGCAAGATGTAACGAAAACAGAAAGCGCGGCACATTTCAGACATGTGGCGGCTCTCCCGTCTCGGCAACCAACCGGCAACGTCCCCCAAAAACAGTCCTCGGGAATCCCTGAAGTCAATCAATAATTCAGACAGTATAACCTAAATTCCGTAATTGCCAAGTTCGTGGGGGAAGTGGGAAAATCTCTTTTGTCATGCCCAATACTTACGTTAAAAAGGCCTCGGGTAGTGCATAATTCCGCCATTTCTGTTACAGTTGTCCGGATAATGTGACGGTGAACAGGATATTCGCCTGTATCTCAGGAATTTTCCGGTTGTTAATGCAATACGGTCCTTGTAAAAACAGGGGGCCGGTGACGAAAGGATTGATAAGTTATGAAGGTAATGATAACAGATCCCATCGCGCAGGATGGGGTGAAGATTTTCAGGGAAGCCGGGCTTGAGGTGGAAGAAAGGCTTGGCCTTACGCCTGATGAACTCCTTGACGCCATAAAGGATGTGGACGCCCTTGTAATACGCAGCAACACCAAGGTCACCCAGGCGGTGGTAGAGGCCGCGCGCAACCTGAAGGTAGTGGGCAGGGCAGGCACAGGTCTTGACAATGTCGACATCCCGGCCTGCAACAAAAGGGGTATTGTTGTAATGAACACGCCTGGCGGCAACACCAACTCCGCTGCCGAGCATACCATAGCAATGATTATGGCCATATCCAGGAAAATTCCCCAGGCCACCATGTCCATGAAGGCAGGCAAATGGGAAAAGAAGAAATTCCAGGGCCAGGAGGTGGCTGGCAGGACCCTGGGCATCATCGGAAGCGGCCGTATCGGGACCATAGTCTGTCAGTGCGCACAGGGACTCAAGATGAAAACCATTGCCTATGATCCCTATGCCCGTCCTGAAGTGATGGAAAAATATGGCATCGAACTGCTGTCAGACCTTGACCAGTTGCTTTCAAGGGCTGATTACATCTCTGTGCACACACCTCTTACCAGGGAAACAAAGGGCATGCTCAACGCCGACCTCTTCAACAAGATGAAGGACGGGGCAATAGTGCTCAACTGCGCCCGCGGCGGCATAGTCAATGAAAAGGACCTGTATGACGCCCTGACCAGCGGCAAACTGGGAGGAGCCGCCCTTGACGTATTTGAAAACGAGCCCACCACCATTGAACATCCCCTGCTGGCCCTGGACAATTTCATATGCACCCCGCATCTTGGGGCGTCCACCAGGGAGGCGCAGGAGAACGTGGCTGTTGCCGTCTCAAGGCAGATTTCAGACTATCTCCTTTCCGGCGAGGTCAGAAACGCGGTCAACGTGCCGTCAGTAAGCGGAGAGGCCCTGGCACAGCTTGAGCCTGTTCTCAACCTTGCCGGTCAGCTCGGCGCCTTTCATGCCTGCCTTGCGGAAAGCGCCATTGAAGAGGTGGCCATTGCCTATCAGGGGGACCTGTCATCCATAGACACCGCTCCGGTAACCATCTCCATACTCAAGAACCTGCTCTCCCCTGTCCTCAAGGAGGACGTAAATTTTGTGAACGCCCCGGTACTTGCCGAGGAGCGTGGCATCAAGGTAGTGGAATCAAAGAGCAAAACATCTGACAACTTCATAAACCTTCTTGAGGTGAAGGTCAGGACAGTTGCCGGGACCAACACCCTGGCGGGAACCATATTCGGGAAAAAGGAGCCGAGGATCGTAAGGCTGAACGATTTCAGGCTCGAGGCCGTGCCTGAAGGACACATCCTGCTCATCTACAACGAGGACAAGCCAGGAGTAATCGGCAGGATAGGAGTTACCATCGGAGAGGCAGGGCTTAATATCTCACGCATGCAGGTGGGACTGGACGCGGAAAACAAGGGCAACATAGTGGTGCTTACCCTTGACAGCAGACCTGATGAGGAGGTCTTTGAAAAACTGCTTGCCCAGGAAGGGGTAAACAATGTAAAGTTTATAGACCTTTAAGACAGTGTCGCAACACGTCAGAAAAAGGTGTAGCAGGACATTGTCATGCCCTGTTACGCCTTTTTTGTTTCAGGACTGTTTACAATCACAAGCGGTTTCCTGCTCTGCTGTCCCACGGTCTTTATGAGCGAACCGAAAAAAAATGGAATGAAGCTGGGACCTGCGGGGCGATGACATCAGTATCAGGCTGTGATTGACGCTTTCCTCCACAATGCTCATGGCCCTTGATTCAGACTGGATAACCTGACATTTGACCAGGCTGGTGATATTGTTTTCCCTTGCCCAGTTGATCAGCCTCTCCCTTGCAGGCGCTATTTCACTGTCCTGGCTGTCATAGGGCAGCATGTACATAAGGGTCAGTATGCTTCCCCGCACCATGTGAAAGGCCTCTATGACCTCCCTGAGGGCATCCAGTTGTCCAAACCCGGTAACAGGCACAAGCACCCTGTTAATGGAAAATGTACCGGCAAATCTTACCACAATAACAGGACAGTTGGCATCTCTTGCGACTTTTTCAACCACCTTCTGGAACTTCTGTATTGTTCCCTTTACAGGATATCCCAGTATAACGCATCTGGTATCGTGCTCATTAATGGCCCTGACCAGTCCATCAGCCACCTTCATTCCGCTGACCGGAAATGTCTGGATATCACAGTTCAGGTGCCTGCCTTCAGCCTTTTCAGGCCTGAAATTTTCATGCAGGAGTTCAGAAGCCCGGCCGGCCCCTTTTTCTGAAAAAACCCTTACGGAGACAGGACTGCTTTTGAAATGCTGGGCAAGTATAATGGCCACCCTGGCAAGTCCCCTTGCCATGACAGGATTGGACGCGCCGAATATGACAGCGCCTGATATCCGGGTCACTGGAAGCATGGGGGGCAGGTCCCAGGGAGCAATGATGATGTCGTTATGCCCGCCGGTTTCTTTCTCATTCCTGTCACCTTCCGCGTGACGCGGCAGACGCGCCTCCCCGGCGCTCTCCACTGCGTAACGCGCTGCGACAGGGCCGAACAGCTCGGAAAGCACTACCCCGGCAAGGACAACAGGCGTTATAAACGCGGAGAATCGTGCAAGGGCGGGGTCGCCGCCTATGAGGAAAATAAGCCCTATGGCGACGCCGGCCTGGGGCACAAGGGCGAAACCCAGATATTTCTGGACGGCAACCGGTGACGATGCCAGCCGGGCGCCAAGGGCCGCCCCCGCGATTTTACCAACTATCCTTGAAAAAAAGTATGCCAGTCCAAGCAGACCGGCGGTTTTGAGTATGGACAGGTCAAGATGCGCCCCGGCAAGGGTAAAAAACAGCACATATACAGGCGGCCCGAATTCCTGTAACGCATTGAAAAGTCTAACATCCCTCGCGTCACGGTTTATGACGGTAAAGCCCGCGGCCATGCCCGCAAGGAGCGGAGAAAGATGTGTGAGCCTGGCAAATTCGCCTGTCAGCAGAAGCAGGGCGAGGCCTGCCGTGAGCATTTCATTTTTCCTGTCAAAATATTTAATCACATAATCAATTGTGATGCCTGTGATGACCCCCATAATAATGGAGCCCATGATCTCTGCCAGGCTTTTGACCACAGCCATGGCCATGCCCGCGTCTCCTGCGCCAAGCATCTGGTTTACAATGCTCATGCCTATACTGAAAAACATTATGGCCAGTCCGTCGTCCACCGCCACAACTGCAAGCAGCGTTTTGGTAAGCGGCCCCCGCGCTCCCAGTTCCTTCATAACATGAAGTGTCGCCGCAGGCGCCGTGGCAACAGAAACGGCCCCGAGCAGGATGGCAAGACACAGTGTGTCTTTCATGCCCCAGGGCGGTGGCATGCGCATGAACAACAGTATGACAAGGAGACTTGAAAAGGTCACAGCGACAAATGCCCCGGCGGTCTCAAAAAGCCCTATGATGCCGACGCTTTTGAAATATGACCGTATCTCCTTTATCTCAATCTGTTCGCCTATGCTGAAGGCTATGAGCATCAGGGCAATCTGTGTAAAATGGCCAAGCCGCAGGGAGATATCCTGGCCTCCGAACACGTCAAACCCTGAATGTCCCAGGATAAGTCCGGCCACAATATATCCTGTTACAGAAGGCAGCCTGAGACGTTTGCCCACTTCGGCAAAGAATATGCCGGCGGCAAGGAGTATGGCAAGGGCAAGGGTCAGACCGGGCATGAAGTCATCCCGGTCATAATCTGTCTTTTTCTGCCTGTGCGACATTCAGATGGGGTACGCATGCTGTTTTGCTCCGCTTTGAACTGATTATTTCTATGTGATATGGACTTTGCAGCCATATTTTTTTATCATGTCAAGATTGAGGCAAATACCTTGAGAGATATTATGCAGATCGGAAATCCATTATAAAATATAAATGCAGATCAGGTAACACTGCAACATGAAATAAATGAGCTGAATATTCAAGGAGCATGCTTATGGAGTATCAGGATACGCTTAAAGAGATTCTTTCTCCTGAGGAAATACAGAAGAGGGTCAGGGAACTTGGCGAAGAAATCAGCCGTGATTACGAATCATCTCCCCTGATGCTTGTGGGAATACTCAAGGGGGCCTATCAGTTTCTGGCAGATCTTTCCCGTAATATAACCACACCCCACACGGTTGATTTCATGCGGCTGAAAAGCTATGGCTCGGGCGTTGAAAGTTCCGGGCAGGTTACAATCACCAAGGACCTTGAACTCCCGGTGTTGGGGAACAATGTTGTGATTGTGGAGGACATCATTGATACAGGTTATACGCTTGATTACCTGAAAAAGATGCTGAGCCTGCAAAATGCGGCGTCTGTAAAGATATGCTGCCTTGTAGACAAAAAGGAACGCAGGCAGGTGGATGTCAACGCGGATTATGTCGGTTTTGACATACCAAGGGGATTTCTCGTTGGCTATGGACTTGATTATGATGAAAAGTACAGGTACCTGCCCGGCATCTACCACCTGCTTCCAGGACATGAACCGGCAAATTTCAGGCCTTCCGACAGATAAAACTTAACATTGACCACAGGAGCAAACCGCAAAGGATGCATCTTGATGTAAAAAAAATATTTCCTGATTGACATATCATGCAGGCCGCATTATGGAGGATATAAAGGCAGTCCGGCTAACAAAAAAACAAACCGGAACGCCGATATGATTAAAAGGCATCCCATGCCAGTCATTGTCCGTCTCGTTAATCACTGTTCCATATCAGTCAGGAGGTTATTTATGTCGTTTTTCAATCATTTCAAATTAGTTACAACTACAATGTTTGCCATTCTGATGTTCTTCCCTGTCATGCCCCAGGTTGCCTCTGCCCAGTTTACGGATAACGGCGACGGCACGGTTACAGACAGCCGCAATGGAACCATATGGCTTAAAGATGCGAGCTGTTTTGGCATGAAAAACTGGGAAGACGGCAAAAATGCGGCCCTTGCCCTGCACAACGGTCAATGCGGCCTGACTGACGGTTCGGCTCCCGGAGACTGGCATGTTGCGACGCTAAAGGAATTCCAGGGGAGCGAGGATGGATTTTACGCCCTTATCAATGACAATACGCCCAACAATGTTGAACCGTTTGTGAATATAAAAAGTTACTGGTACTGGACAGGCACCGAAACAGGAGCGGAAGCCTGGGCCTTCAGGGTTTGGGACAATGACACTGAAAGCGCCAGCAAAAACGGTGCGAAATATATATGGCCTGTCAAAACAGTTGGTGAACATGATGACGGCTGTCCGCCATGCCCGTCTTCAGGTAATGGGGGATGCGCTTTGCTGAATCTCAACGACCTGGCCATAGAGATGCCATGCATAGACGCCGGAGGCGCCAGGTACAAAGTCAGGCTCATCTATGATCCTGCCATACCAGACGGTCTCCACTGGAAACTGGATATCAATTCAGTACAACAGTTAAACTGAGATAGCCGACCGACACCGCACAGCCCGGTGGGAATATATAACATGTCTCAAGGCTGACAATAACAATCAGATTCAGGGGGATACCTGGGCAGCACATCCATGGATGCCATGGACGGTGAGTTGTGGAAAAGGTATCTCCCAGCCGTTTTCAGAACAGGCATCCACGCACCATTCCTGTATATGACGCTGAATCCTGTTATAAAGCGGGGCCATCTCACCATCAAAGTCGGCCAGCACAAGCAAATCCAGGGAAGAGGCGCCTGCCGCGTTAAAATCGACTCTGAGCATCCTGAGATTTTTACCATATCCCGCATCTTTCATTTTCCGCTTCAGGTATGCGGCAAGTATGTCAGGCACATGACGGGTAACAGTTTTCTGAAGGTCATAACTGATACCAAATGGGATTTTGACCCTGAATCCACTGGAAAGATTCAAGGGAGAAAGCGCCAGAAAATCTCCGGTCTGATACACCTTGTGAGCGCCTCCCCTCTGCACAAGTTCCACCATCTCATGAGACAGACTTGTGACCTCACCCCTTGTGCCGTCGGAAAGTATTACCCAGTCGTTTTTTCTGCATGGGAACCAGGGTTCATCATCCCTGCAGGGCCTTGATACCGTATCGGCAAGTTTCGCAATTGGAAGTTTGAGCGTTATCCCAAGAGATATATTAACCACTTCGGTAAATACATTTATCCTTTTAACCTTCCATGGCACTCCATGCAGCATTATTCGCTCTCCCTCTCTCATACTCCCTATATTGAGAAGCAGCAGGGCCTGTTTCCAGAATCTTGGCACAGCCAGGCGCATGGTCCACAAGACACCAATAAATATTAAAATGGCAAGGCTCATCAACATCCAGTCCCTGGCAATATAGAAAACGACAAAGACACTTGCCACTGTGCAAAACAGAACTAACATCCTGTAAAACATCTCAAAAAATCTTATGGGAAAAGAGAGATGCGGTTTGTGATAGGCGGGAAGCCTGTGGATGACCAGCCTTTGAAAGAGTATGCCTGAGATGGCAACCAGCAGGGCGGCAAAACATGCCGCGAAGATAAAAAGCCCCCTTGAGCCCAAAAAACTCATCATGGGACGGCTTAACGACTCCCACAAGGATTCCTTTTTCATGTTTACCTGTTCAAGACGCAACTCTGTGACCGCCATTTGACTCCTGAGTTGCTCAAGCCTCCGCTGCCATTTGCCACGTTCTTGCTTTAGCGCCTTTTTCAACAGCCCGTCCCTGGTCATTGCCTCAAGTTTTGCAAGCCGCTCTAACCCTGTCTCC
>CAYXYO010000170.1:0-8443 GCA_964469365.1 uncultured Desulfobacterales bacterium
CAGCTCTTCAGCCCATTCAGGCTTTACTTCCGTAACGAGTCTCGCGTACAACCGCGTTGTCCTCACCATCTCTCCACTTACAATCCATTGCGGTTTTTTTCTGAAAAGGGTAGAGCCCGGAAAGATGAACAGTTCCCTGCCCCTTGTTCCCATGTATTCATGTCCTTCCTTTTTAAGGGCCATGTGGCTTAGAAAGCCTGAAAGGATGGATATGTGAAGGGAGTCACGAAGCCCTTTTGAATAGCGAAAACCGCCTTCCGTGTCTTCCTCTGGTATCTCCCTGGGCCTGAGCCGGTTCCTGATAAACCTGTTCTCTGTGAGAACCGTTTCAATCTGCCTGAATATGTCCTGCCATTCAAGCATTCGCGGATATGAGATAAATAGCCTGCGGCACAACCTTTTCTGTTCACTCCTGGCCGCCTTTTTTTTGCGGGTCTTTCTGAATATGTGCCATATGTTTAAAATGGTGAAAAAATCAGACTGCCCGTCCCTGAAAACAGAGTGGGCAGCGTCTGCCCTGCCGGTCTCTTCGGCCGGTCTTTCCCGCACATCCTGTATGCTCATGGCAGCGGCGGTGACAGCCGCCTCATAGAGGCATCCCTGTTTTTTCGCCTCAATGATTATGCGGGATATGCGCGGATCAAGGGGAATCCTGGCCATGAGCCTGCCTGTCCGGGTGAGCCTGTTTCCCGCTGAAAACGCCCCTGTCTCCCGCAGGGTGCGCAGGCCGTCCTTTATGGCCTGGGGAGAAGGCGGATCAATAAATGGGAATTTTGATATATCTCCAAGCCCCATGGATGAGAGACGGAGTATCACCTCTGCCAGGTTTGAGCGCAATATCTCCGGCGGCGTAAACTCTTCCCTGTCCCTGAAATCATCCTCGCCGTAAAGCCTGATGCAGATGCCTGGCTCAACCCTTCCCGCCCTGCCGGCCCTCTGGTTCGCGCTGGAGACTGATATGCGGCTTACAGGCAGGGCCTTTGTGCCTGAACGCGGATTGTAGGTGGATATACGGGCAAGGCCGCTGTCAATAACGCAGACAATGCCGGGAACGGTTATGGATGTCTCCGCGACATTGGTGGAGACCACGACCTTTCTCTTTCCGGCAGGCCGGAATATTTTTGCCTGGTCACCTGCTGAAAGACGGCCATACATGGGCAGGACCTCAAGGCCGGAGCCATGCCTGCCCCGGAGGGCCTTGACTGTTTCCCTGATATCCTGCTCGGTTGGAAGAAACACAAGGATGTCTCCTGAGTCAAGGAGCGCGTCAGCGTCTTCCACGGCCATTACGGCAAGTTCAGAGAGAGAAAGGTCCTGTTCGTCTCCTGAAGGCGGTGCGTGGAATATCTCCACCGGAAAGCCCCTGCCTTCAACATTTATTACAGGCGCGTTTCCAAAGGCCCTGCTGAATTTTTCTGTATCCATGGTGGCCGAGGTAATAATCAGTTTAAGGTCAGGGCGTTTTCTGATGACGCGTCTCAGTGAACCCAGTAGAAAATCTATGTTAAGGCTGCGTTCATGGGCCTCGTCAATTATTATGGTGTCATACTCCATGAAAAGACGGTCGCGCTGCATTTCGGCAAGCAGCATGCCGTCTGTAAGAAACTTGACCCGGGTGTGTCGACAGGTTCTGTCCCTGAACCGTACCCTGTATCCCACGACCCCCTTTCCGGCCCGGCCAAGCTCGCTGGCCACCCTGGAGGCAAGTGTTACTGCCGCGATGCGTCTTGGCTGTGTGCAGGCAATGCGTTTTTTCTTTCCCCTGCCGGAGGCAAGGCATATCTTGGGAAGCTGTGTGGATTTGCCTGAACCGGTCTCTCCGGTAACGATAATGACCGGATTGTCCCTTATGGCGTCTGCGATCTGCCGCCATGAATTGCAGATGGGCAGACCGGACTGGCAGACAGGTTTTACAGACAGTCCTGGTGGCTGGGAAGACATTGTCGCAAATAATCGGCTTTGAAAACAGGACTGAAAACAGGGCGGTTACGCCCTGTTTCTCTAAAAGGCAAGATATGGGTTTGTTCTTTTCTGCTCACCGATGGTTGCCACGGGGCTTGGTCCGTAGTGATGCCCTGGCAACACCTTTGTCTCGTCAGGCAGTGGCATGACCCTCTCCCTGAGACTCTGCATCAGCACCTCATGGGAGCCGCCAGGGAGGTCTGTCCTGCCTATGCCGTCAATAAACAGGGTGTCGCCTGTTATGACAATGCCGTTTCCGAATATGCAGACAGAGCCAGGAGAGTGTCCAGGGGTGTGGATAATGGAAAATTCCAGGTTTCCCACAGTGAGTGTGTCGCCATGGGCAAAATGCGTGTCAGCCGGTGGCGCAGTCTGAAAACCCCATGCCGCAAAGGTTGCCACCACTTCCGGACGCTGAAAGAATTCGTCATCATCCCTGTGCATGATTACCGGAGCTCCTGTGATTTTTTTCATCTCTGCATTGCCGCATGTGTGGTCAGGGTGTCCGTGGGTGTTCACTATTTTTTTTATTTCAAGCCCCAGCTTTTCAGCCTCTTTCTGAAGCATGGCGCAGCTTCCGGCAGGATCAGTGATAAAGGCTTCGCCACTGTCAGGGCATCCCACCAGATATGCCCTGACCTCAAGGCTTCCCACAGTAAAATCTTTAAGGATCATGAGTTGTTTTCTCCTTTTTCCCTTTTGAGTTTAGCAGCGTATGATGCTGCTGAAATTCCTGCCACGCATCCTTCGCCAACGGCCTTTGCCATCTGGTAGGGCAGTCCGCATATATCCCCTGCCGCATATATGCCGGGTATGTTGGTGGCCTGTTTTTCATCAGTAAGGATATGCGTGAATTTTTCAGGGTCAAGGGTCACGCCAAGAAAGGCCACAAGCTCCATTGCCCCCTTTGCGCCTGTTTCCACAAAGAGGCCGTCCACCATAATCTCCCTTCCGTCTTCAAGGATCACCCCGTCCAGTTTGTCACTCACCATGAATTCCCTGATTCTGCCAGGTATTACAATCTCGACATTGCTCTTTTCAAGCTCCTTGACAAGGGCGGGGTCTGCCTTGATTTCCTTTGCTATGAGCCAGGTTTTTTCAGCTATTCGGGAAAGGGTGAGGGCCCCGTGCATGGCGGCGCTGCCATCTCCGGTTACGGCCACGGTCGCGCCCCGGTAAAAGTTGGCGTCGCAGTCAACGCAGTAGCTGAGCCCCCTGCCCACCAGTTCCTTTTCGCCCTTGACGCCAAGCCCCTTCTTTGAGATGCCTGTTGTCATTATGATGGCCAGGGTTTTCAGCACTGAACCGTCTTCCACTGTTATTTCAAAACCGCTGTCAACCTGGGCGGTGCCTGTAACGTCCTGCCTTACGAACTCGGCGCCAAAGGATTCAGCCTGCCTTATGCCTGCCTCAATAAGTTCCTTTCCGCTATGCACTCCTTCAACACAGCAGTAATTTTCCACATGGGCCCTGTAAAGGTTGCTTGCCTCGGGTTTTCCCAGCACAAGCACTTCAGCCTTGCGTCTTGCCGCGTGTATGGCGGCCTGCAGACCGGCAGGGCCACAACCTATTATTATGACATCATATCTGTCTTTTGCGCATTTATCGTTCATTGCAAATACTCCGTTTTCTCTTCAGCAGGTTCCACAAGGACTTCGTCAGGCACAAGGGGCGATGATACTGTATATTCCTCAGAAAGCCATGCGCCAAGATCAGCCATCTTGCACTGTTTTGAGCAGAATGGCCTGAAAGGGTTGTCCCTGCTGTATTCCATCTTCCTGCCGCAATGTGGACATTTCATTTTTACACTCACGAATAGTTGCCCCTGTTCAAACCCGGACAGTCTCCTGAAAAATCGTCGCCATGGACACGCCGGTATTGTTTTAGGGAAAAATTAATGATATCCAGATGTTTCAGGGCATCCAACAACTCTTCAGAACAAAAAAATCCTGTATGGAAAGTTAATGCATGGTTCATTATAAATCAAGGAGATTCAATGTTTCACCGGGAATCTTGCCCCGGAGCTTTTTCTCATGTATCCTGACATGGCTGGACCTGTTATATGTCAGGCTGCCTGTTTAAGATTATGGAGCGTGAACCAGCCGTTTTTAATATCAGGACGTAAAAGCCATGTACCTTTTGAATGAAAGACTTGAATTTCCGCATCCTGAATACGCGAGGGAAGAGGACGGCCTTCTCGCCATTGGAGGCGATCTGGGAATAAAGAGACTTGTCCTGGCCTATTGTAACGGCATCTTTCCATGGTACAGCGAGGGCGATCCGATATGCTGGTGGTCGCCTGATCCCCGTTTTGTCCTGTTTCCTGAAAAACTTCATGTTCCGCGCAGGCTTGAAAGAATCCTGCGTCAGGGGCGGTTCCGTATCACCTTTGACAGGGCCTTTGACCAGGTCATAGGCAACTGTTCTGCTGTCCGTCGCGATCAGGGACAGGATACCTGGCTTACCAGGGAGATGATTCATGCCTATTCCATGCTTTACAGGGCGGGGTTTGCCATGTCAGCAGAGGCGTGGCAGGACGGAGAGCTTGCCGGTGGACTTTACGGAGTTGTGCTGGGGCGTGTGTTTTGCGGAGAATCCATGTTCACAAAGGTGCCTGACGCGTCAAAGGCGGCCTTTGTCACCCTTGTGCGTCAGCTTGAATCATGGGGGTTCAGGCTTGTGGACTGCCAGATGCGTACAGCCCATCTTCAGCGGTTCGGGGCGGAAGAGATTTCAAGGAGCCGTTTCCTCTCCCTGCTGGACAGATATACAGGAAGATGGTGCGGCAGGCACAGGTTTCATTTGACTTGAGCAGAAGAGTATTTATAGTAATGCTTTCAGGGCGCGCCCATCATTAATATCTTTTACGCGATGACCCTGAAGGAGTGGCAGGAAAATAAAACCGATTGAAATATTGACTGAAAGGACGGAATCATAAAATGAAGGCACCTGATATCAGAAAGAGCGCTGCGCTTTTGACCATTCTGTTTTTTGGAGGACTTTCCGCCATGGGAGGTTATATTGCCAACATGCACTCTGACCTTATGGATACATGGGAAGGTCTTGCCATGATAGGCGCGCCGGCGGTTATGGGGCTGGTATTTCTTATGGTTTCCATGTTGTGGAAGCTGGATGACGCCGGAACGCCCTCAAGCCCGCCGGTGGCTGAAGCTGAAGGACCGTCTGCCGGAGATGAACTTCCGGAGAGGGATGAGTCCGGGCAGGCAGGGGAACCGGCCGGGCCGGCCATGGAAGAAGAGGTTGCCGGGGTGGGTGAACCTGGCGTTACAGTGGTGCAGGTGCTGGGTCTTTTCCAGAGGGAGGGGCGGCTGCTTGATTTTCTCCAGGAGGATATAACCCCCTACAGTGATGAACAGATAGGCGCTGCTGTCCGCGAGGTGCATAAAGGGTGCCGTGGCGCCCTTCTGGAGTGTTTTAACCTTGCTCCGGTGCTTGACGCCGAAGAGGGGAGTGACGTGGAAGTTGACGAGGACTTCAATCCCCTGCACATACGGCTTACTGGAAATGTCCATGGCAAACCGCCCTTTAAAGGGGTGCTGAGGCACGGAGGATGGCGCTACACAGAGCTCAATCTGCCTGAGTGGTCGGCAGACAGGAAAACCGACGTGATAGCCCCGGCAGAGGTGGAGATAACCTGAAAATGGCAGAAAAAACAGATTCCCGTTTCATAGTCGGCATTGACCTCGGCACGACAAACTGTGTCCTCTCATTCATTGATACAGTTGAAGATGACCGGAAAATAGAGATTTTTCCCATTCCCCAGATAGTCTCGCCTGGCGAGGTGGCGGAAAAGGAACTTCTGCCATCCTTCATCTATCTGCCGACACAGCCTGAGAAAGAGGGCGGAGGTCTTGTCATGCCCTGGGACCCCTTTGGCGAACGGGTTATCGGTGAGTACGCGAGGAAGAGAGGCGCGGAGGTGCCGGGCCGCCTTGTGGCCTCTGCCAAGAGCTGGCTGTGTCACAGGGGAGTGGACAGGACGGCCCCGATTCTTCCGGCAGACGCCCCTGATGACGAGACCAGGCTTTCGCCTGTTGTGGCCTCTGCCTCATATCTGCGTCATATCAAGGCCGCCTGGAACTCTGTCATGGGAGGCAGGCACGGTGAAAAACTGGAGGACCAGGATGTGTATATCACCATCCCGGCGTCCTTTGATGCCGTTGCCAGGGATCTGACCGTAAAGGCCGCGGCTTCTGCCGGCCTTGACCATGTTACGCTGCTGGAAGAGCCACAGGCAGCCTTTTACGCCTGGCTGAACCGCAACAGTGACACCTGGAACAGGACAGTAGAGCCGGGAGACACGGTGCTTGTTTGCGATGTGGGCGGCGGAACCAGCGATTTCAGCATGATAAGGGTGGAAGGCGAGGAAGGCAGGCTTGCCCTTGAAAGGGTGGCTGTGGGAGACCACATACTTCTCGGCGGCGACAACATGGACCTTGCCATCTCGTGGTTAAAGGCTGAAGAGCTGAAAAAACAGGGCACAAAACTTGACCGGATGCAGATGCAGACCCTTTGGCACAACTGCAGGCTGGCCAAGGAACAGCTTCTGTCTGACAGCTCTGTTGATGAGGTGCCTGTTGTGATAACCGGTCGGGGAACCGGCCTTGTGGGCGGAACAATCAGGACTTCCCTCAGGAGGGATGAGGTCAATGAATTTATCCTGGACGGCTTCCTGCCCCTGTGCGACCTCTCTGACAGCCCGGCAGCCGCCAGGAGGTCAGGACTCCAGGAGATGGGGCTTCCCTATGCCCCTGACAGCGCCATTACAAAATACCTTGCTGCCTTCATAAGGGACAACGCCCCTGAAAATGCTTCCCCAATGCCGTCTGCAGTTCTTTTTAACGGCGGGGTATTCAAGTCATCCGGCATAAAGCAGAGGCTCCTTGATGTAATGTCATTATGGGCTGAATCAGAAGAAAATACGCCCATTGAGCTTTCCGGAGCCGACCTTGACCTTGCCGTATCAAGGGGAGCCGCCTTTTTCGGACTTGCCCGCAGGAACAACGGACTCAGGATAAAGAGCGGCCTTGAAAGGACCTACTATATCGGCGTCGAGATGGCCCGGCAGGCCATACCCGGAATGCCGGCCCCTGTAAGCGCCCTTTGCATAGCGCCCAAGGGCACGGAGGAGGGCACGGAGATTCCCCTTTCCGGACAGACCTTTGGCCTTGTGGTGGGCGAGGCGGTTGAGTTCCAGTTCCTTGGCGCTGTGTCAAGGGCTGAAGACAGGGTGGGGGAGATGATAGAGGATTATGAAGAGCACGGCATTGAGCCTGTAGCCTCGATTAAAACGTCCATGGAAGCGCCGGGTATTGAGCCCGGCACCCTTATCCCTGTTCAGATAAGGGCAGAGGTCACTGAAGTCGGCACCCTTGCCCTCTCCCTTGTGTCCGCTGAAAGGGATGTGACCTTCAACCTGGAGTTTGATGTCAGAAACTGATGACCCGTCTCCTGCCTTTCCACCCTGACCGCGTACTTGTCGGCAAGGCGGAAAAATATATAAAAGATCCCGGACTCCTGCTTGAAAACAGGGAGAAGGGGATTGAGTGCCTCATCAGGGCGGTCAAAACCGGGGATATTGAGTTGAGAAAACGCATCATCATCCTTCTCGGAAGTTTCGCCTGTGATGAGGTCATACAGCCCCTTTATGAAATAATGACAGACCCTGATGAACCTGATGAACTCCGTGAACAGGCTGCCGTAAACATAAATGTCCTGGGGCCGTTCCTTGAAAATCCGCTGATACATGCCGGAAGGCTGGCGGCCATTGTGGCTGACGGCAGCCATGAAGACAGGGTGCTCGCCATACTTGCCATTGGCTGGGAGGGCAATCTCATGGCGGTGGAGTGTCTGAAGGTCTGTCTTGACGACCCTTCTGACGAGATAAGCGAGATGGCGGTCTTCTCCCTGTGCAACATAGGTGAAAGCTCTGTTCTTGACCTTCTTGCTGAAAGGATGCAAAGGGCTTCACTGGAGGAAAAGAGAAGTATTATATACAGTATATGGCGTTTTGGAGACAGGTCTGAAGATGTGTTGAACATATACAGGCATGAGCTTGAACAGGGTGACGGAAGGCTGAAAATGGACCTGCTCCTTGTGATAGGCGAGCTTGAAAAGATGGAGCTCCATACAGACATATATGTGAAGTATCTTGATGACGACAACCCCATGATAAGGGCGATAGCCCTTGAAAAAGTGGGGCTTGCCGGCGGCATCTCCAGGGAAATGGCCATTTCCTTTCTGGATGACCCTTCCATGGAGGTGAAGAGGGCTGCCATGCAGATTCTCCAGAGGGAGAAAAATGAGAAAAAGATATTTTGAGACCGCGGATACAGACCCGCCGCCACTTGAGGTGCGTGCAGGGCGCAGGGTGCGTTTTGAAGAGGTGGACATACTGAGGATGGTGTGGCATGGCAGGTATGTGAGTTATTTTGAGGAAGGCAGACGCGCCTTTGGAGAC
>CAYXYO010000171.1:0-4453 GCA_964469365.1 uncultured Desulfobacterales bacterium
ATGGCATGGTAATCATAGCTGCCTTCGGCATTGCATGCACATGGTTTGACATCAGGGGATTAATTGACAAAAAATTCGGGGACGACAGCAAAAAAGAGACAGGTTCTGAATAAAGTTTATAATTTTATTAAAACAGGGTTGGCTGCAACCAGCCCAGTGGAGGTTTGACCAATGGAAGTTATACTTAATGAAAGCATTGAAAAACTTGGCAAGGCAGGTGACATCGTAAAGGTGGCTGACGGATATGGCAGAAACTACCTGCTTCCATACGGCTTTGCCATGCCGGCAGACAAGAAAAACCTTGTAAAGCTGGAAAAACAGCGCCAGGCGATCATCGCACGGGCCGCAAAGATAGCTGAGGAATATGAGGCCCTGGCCGCGAAACTGGCGGACATTGACATAACATGCAGGGTCAAGGTGGGAGAAGATAACAAGCTCTTCGGCTCGGTCACTTCAAGGGATATAGCCGCCATCATTGAAAAGGCGGGATACGAGGTTGACAGGCGCAAGATCCAGCTCGCAGAACCCATCAAGGCAGTGGGAGAATATGACCTTGACGTAAAGGTGCATCCGGACGTAACCGCCAGGATAAAGGTCAAGGTTGTCCCGGAAGGTGAGATGGACGAGGGCGGCAAGGAGGAGTTGGACGCAGTCAGCCAACCTGACCAGGCCTGACAGACATCATATCTGGTCAGCGCCTTGCCCCTTACCCATGCCGGCTGTCCCTGACATCCGGCAATATCTTTTCAATACCGGTTCAGGTCCGATCTCGAATAGCGTCGGATCAGAACCGGTATTTTCTTTTCCCTTACAGGGATTCATGTTAACATATCCCTTCCAGGGTGTGTAAACAGATTTAGCCACTGACTTCAGAATAAAAGGACGCATGTGACTATCATGGAAAGAGGACGCATGTCAACAGAATCCATATCTGCTTCCCATCGTCTGCCGCCTCAGAACATCGAGGCTGAACAAAATGTGCTGGGCGGCATTCTCCTTGAGGAGGGCGCCATACTCAAGGTCATAGGCATCCTCAATCCGGAGGATTTCTACAAGGAGGCCCACAGCATCATATTCTCCGAGATGATCCAGCTCTTTCATCGCAATGAGCCATACGACCTTATCAGCGTTACAAACGCCCTTAAAACCGGCGACAGACTTTCAGGCGTGGGCGGCGTTACATATCTGGCTGAACTGGCAGAGACCATGCCCGTGGCGGCCAACATCGGCTACTACGCGCAAATTGTAAGAAACAAGGCCATTCTCAGGCGTCTTATAAGACAGGCATCCGACATCGTAACCACCTGCTATGAAGAGGCCGGGGACGTTGACGAAATACTCGAGGCAGCGGAATCCGCCATATTCAAGATATCGGAAAACAAGATCAGGCAGGACTTCCATCCCATGGAAGAGCTTGTGAAGACAAGCATTGAAAAGGTTGAGCAGCTCTACCACAAGAAAGAGGCCATCACAGGCACGCCTACCGGCTTCCATGACCTTGACAAGATGACTGCCGGCTTCCAGCCATCTGACCTCATTATCATCGCAGGCCGTCCAAGCATGGGAAAAACCGCCTTTGCCCTTAACATCGCCCAGAACGCAGCCATTGACCACGGCGTACCAGTGGCTATATTTTCACTTGAGATGTCCAGGGACCAGCTTGCCCTGAGGATGCTCTGTTCAGAGGCAAGGATAAACGCCCAGAATGTAAGGACGGGTTTCCTTGCCGACGACGACTGGCCCAAACTCATACGCGCTGCCGACGACCTGTCACGGGCCCCCATATTTATTGACGACACGCCCGCAATCTCCATACTGGAGATACGGGCCAAGGCAAGGAGGCTCAAGGCTGAAAAACAACTGGGGCTGGTCATAGTGGACTATCTCCAGCTTATGAAGGGAAGAAACAGCAACGAAAGCAGGGAGCAGGAGATATCAAACATATCCCGCTCCCTGAAAGCCATGGCAAAGGAGCTGAATGTGCCTGTTGTGGCCCTTTCCCAGCTGAACAGGAAGGTGGAAGACCGGCCTGACAAACGCCCTCACATGTCCGACTTGAGGGAGTCAGGCGCCATTGAACAGGACGCGGACGTGATTGCCTTCATATACCGTGACGAAGTTTATAACAAAAAAGAGGACAATCCCAAAAAAGGGACGGCGGAAATCATTGTTGGCAAACAGAGAAACGGTCCGGTGGGCGTGGTCAACCTGGCATTCATAAGCCGTTACTCCACCTTTGCCAACCTGGCGCGTGAACAGGACAATTACATTGAAGAAGAGTATTCAGGCGCTTCTGAACCAGTCGAAGGTTGAGGACAATGCTGAAATAACAGAAAAACTCGCAGGATATTTCAGCGAACTTGAATCCTGGAACAGAAAAATGAATCTCACTGGCATCAGGGACAAGGGGAAAATGGTAACAAAACACCTGGGTGACACCCTTGCCCTGCTGCCTGTCATACCTGAAGGCACAGAGACGGTGCTGGATATCGGCACAGGGGCAGGCATTCCCGGCCTTCTGCTTGCGATCATCCGGCCTGATCTTCAGCTTGTCCTTGTGGACGCCATACGAAAACGCATCTCGTTTCTGCTTCACACGGCGGCAATCCTTGGGCTCGCCAATGTCCAGTGCCGTCATGCCAGGGCAGGTGATACCGGGCTCCTTGCCCTTGTGCCAGACAGGGGCTTTGACATGGTGGTAAGCCAGGCCACGGTATCCGCGTCAGTGCTGTGGGAGTGGTCCGGGGAGATCATCTCCCCAGGGGGCGTGGTAATTGCCATGAAGGGCCCCAGGGCTGATGAAGAGGCCAGGGAGTTTCTTGAAAAACATGGCGATGCCGCCAGGGTGCATATAAAAAAAGGCAGGGTGCCGGGCTCAGGCACAATACGGCGGTTCATCATAATGAAAACGGGAACAGACCCATGATAAAGATGGCAAAAAGCCTCTCATCAGGCGTAAAAAGATGGCTGATGATGAGAAGGGTGCTTATACTCGCAATTCCAACAGGCATAATCGCAGGATTGGGCTCAGTACTCTTCTATACAGCCCTTGACCTTTCCCACTCATTCTTTCTGGATTTTCTGGCCGGTTACCGTCCGGAAGGCCCGGCAGGTGAAGTGCCCCTGCTGCCCCCCGGCGCCACGGAGTTTACCAGGTGGATGCTTGTCGTTGTCCCTGCCCTGGGCGGTCTGATTTCAGGCTGGCTCATATACTCATTCGCCCCGGAAGCAGAAGGCCACGGCACGGACGCGGCCCTTGAGGGGTATCATTTCAAAAACGCCCTTATCAGGGGACGCATACCCTTTATCAAGACTGTTGCCTCTGCCATTACCATCGGGTCAGGCGGCTCAGGCGGCAGGGAAGGACCAATTGCCCAGATAGGCGCCGCATACGGCTCCATCATAGCCACAAAACTGGGGCTTTCAGTGGAAGACAGGCGCGTACTGATGATGTCGGGAATGAGCGCCGGCATAGGCTCCATATTCCACGCCCCCCTTGCGGGCGCCATATTTGCCGCTGAGATACTTTACCGTGACATTGACATGGAATATGAACTTCTGGTGCCTTCTGCCATAACATCGGTTATAGCCTACTGCACATTCTCCCTCTTCTTCGGGTTCGGCTCACTGTTCATAACCCCTGAAATGCGATTTGTACATGCCGCGGAGATATTCCCCTACACAATACTGGCAATTATAGCAGCCATGGCCGCCGGGATATACTCACAAATATTCTATGGCATACGGGACATGTTTATAAAAATCCCCGTGAAACCGCACTTCAAACCTGCCATTGGAGGATTGCTGACCGGAGTTGTCGGCTACTTCATACCTGAATCCATCTACACGGGTTACGGGGTGCTGCAACAGGGGCTTGACGGCCAGTGTACGATCATGCTGCTGCTGACAGTTGCCGCTGCCAAGATATTCACCACCGGCTTCAGCATAGGTTCCGGAGGAAGCGGCGGGGTCTTCGGACCGTCAGTGGTGATAGGCGGGGCCCTTGGCGGGGCAACAGGCCTCATACTGCAAGGGGTGTGGCCTGCCCTTGTGCCCTATCCTGAAGCCTATGTCATTGTGGGCATGGCCGGATTCTTCGCGTCAGCGGCAAGCACGCCATTTTCCACAGTCATAATGGTAAGCGAGATGACCGGCAACTATGACCTGCTTCTTCCGGCAATATGGGTCTCTACCCTTGCCTTTCTTTTGAAAAGCCGTCACGGCATATATGAAAAACAGCTTACCACACGCTACGACACCCCTATTCACCACTCTGACTTTCTGCTGGGCATACTGAGCAGGCTTACCGTGCATGAGCTCATGCAGCGTTTTGTGGACAGGCCTTTTGTTCCGGTACATGAAAACATGAGACTTGCCGAGATAATCAAGATCATGGCAGGCGTGTCATGCTCAACCTTTCCGGTGATAAATGCCAGCGGCAGATATATCGGAG
>CAYXYO010000172.1:0-10434 GCA_964469365.1 uncultured Desulfobacterales bacterium
CAGTAACTTCCTTCTCCCTGCCGTTATCCTTTCTGATGACTGTCACCAGGGCTGTTTCGCCTTTTTCCTTGAAAAAGAGTTCAAGCTTCAGGTCTGATATGTTGGCAACCGGCATATCGTCCAGCCGCACTATCCTGTCCCCGGCAAGAAGTCCGCCCTTTGCCGCGGGACTGCCCGGAGAAACCTCCTTTATTACCAGTGAGGTGTCGGCATTTTCTATGAGCACGCCTATCTTTGCGCTGAACGGCGCGTCCATCTCCCGGGGAAAGAGAAAAAAATCTCCCTGTCCGGGTTCAGGCGGATTGCCGCTGCTGTTGATAAGTATCGCGCTGCTGAAGTTTCCGTATTTTTTTACCCTGTCAGGGATGCCCCGTCCCCATGCCACATGTCCCACTCCTGCCATGACAACCATTTTGCGTCCAGGGTTGTTTTTCATGTATTGCCCTATACGCATTGCCATGGTTTCATCCCAGCATATCTGGGCCTGATAGAAGAGGTCAAAGTCAGAAAGCTTGCCCTTGTGCTGCCTGAAAATTTCCCTCAAGTGTTTTTTGTATTCGGCGTCTGAAAAATCCAGTTTTTCAGGCAGCATTTTTCTTTCATCAGGTGTCAGCGCATCCAACCCTTCCCTGGCCACTTTCCTGGCTATCTCACCGGGCAGGTTCAGGGCAATGATGGGTATCCCCTTTTTTCTGCAGAATTCAACTACAGGCCTGTACAGCCTGTAGTTGAACTTCCACCGTTTGAAATACTCTGTTTTTTCAAGGAAGTCATGTTCATTGATTCTGCCTTGCATATATGAGTCAATATGTTCCTGGAATGGATACTGGAACATCTCCATGCCTATCGCGATATCAGGGTCTGTAGCGTACAGCGCCTCTATTATCCTGAGCTGGACCATGTGGTGCTCGAACCGGTCGTGCTGTTCGCCAATGTATATGATATCCCTGCCGGAAATCTTGCGTATGACACCGCCAATGGTGGAAATGTCAGAAGAGGCTATTGCCGGAACCGGTTTTTCCACTTCTGCCATTATGCCGGTACGGGTTTTTACAATGTCTTTTTTTCTTATTTGACCATCTTTGAATTCAAGTTCTGAATATTTGCCGTAATGTACAAGTTTGGGAATTGCCTTGTCAAGCTCTTCACCCTCGGAGGCTGTCACAAAACATATTGCCTCATCACGATTGAAAGGGTTTGTTACCACTGAGAAGGTCGCGCCGCCTGCAACATCTGCCCCCCGGGGCGCCACCATGGCGAGCATGCCTTCCGGTTTGCCCAGAAAGATGAAAGCGCCCTGTTTCAGTGTGGTGTGTCTGAGCTCCTCTTTTTTTATCTCCATGAATCCTGAGTGGGTAAGATATTCCATGGCATTCTGATATATCTTTCTTTCCGGTTCAAGGTTTACCGCAAATTTTTTCCGGCTCCCCAAGATCACGGAAAGGGATGGCGGGAATTCTTCAGGGGCAAGTTTTCTCATTATATCAAGGTCAGGGTCAAGCACTACGCTGGTTACGCGGTTTGTCACATCCAGTTCCATGACCGTTTCAGCCTCATGCAGTGAGACCTGTCTGACAATATCGCCTGCATCTGTCCTTAATATCAGGGGGATGTTGTCAAGTATATATGGCGGGTCCGTCTCCTGAACAATGGTCAGCACAAGGGATGTCGCTCCGTCAGCCTTTTCCCTTATGGAAGCGCCGGTGATTTTGATGACCGGGATATCTTTTCTCTTCAGCCACTGTTCAAAGAACGGTTTCAGGTCCTTTCCGCTTTCCTGTTCAAAGGTTTTCCGTATATCATCCCATGACGCTGACCTGAACCGGTAGTCACGTACGAATTTCCTTATGCCCCTGTCAAAGGCCTCAAAACCGGTTTCCCTTTTAAGCATATGGAAAAACATTGTCCCCTTGCCATATCCGACAGCCCTGGAAGCGCGGTCAAATCTGCTGATGAAGTCTTCAAGGGCCATGTCATTGTCATCATGCACATATGACTGGTAATCCGCCAGTATGTTGTGCCTGTAGTCAAGGCCGTGACCTTCTTCCTGCCTGTAGAGATAGTCTGAAAAGAATGTGGTGAGCCCTTCGCTCCAGTTGCCGCCTCTCCTGTCGGCATATATTGAATTGCCAAACCAGGAGTGGACAAATTCATGTCCCAGCGATGTGTCGGCTATAAAGGGCAGTCTTACGACCCTGCGCCCGAGCAGCGTATATGTCGGCATGCCAAATCCTGTCGGCATGCTGTTTTCCACAACTGCGAAACGCCGGAAGGGGTATGGTCCGAGTATGGATTCATATTTTTCAGCATATGCCCCTGCCTTTTCTATGTACTTTGACGCCAGCGCGGAATCTTCGTCATAAAAATAGGCCTCAAGACTGATGTTCCCGTACCGGTCTGTAAAGGTCGCGTACTCTCCCGCAACAAGGGTGACCCCTTCCCTGGGGTGTGGAAATATGAAACGGTATTCCATGCTGTTTCCGCGGTCGCTTTTTTTGGTGTCGTCCGCCTCGGATACTGCCCCGAGTTTTTTGGGAAGGGTGGCTGAAAGATTGTATATCGCGGGTTGGCGAAACATGGGATGCCATTGGGAAAGCAGGTTTATCCCGTCATTTGAGATGAAGTTGCCCGCCCTGTCCGGTTGTTTTCCGCCAAGTTTTTTCTGAAACCGTATTCTGGTTACTGTTTTTGCAGCGTAGGGGCCTATCTGCAACCGTTTTCTTGATATGGTGCAGTCGTTTTCAATCTCGTTGGCCTCCACGGATATTATCTCAATGCCCTTTACAATGAGTTCATGTGTTTCTCCTGGCCGCAGGGTCAGGGTGGCAATGCCTGTAACCTCACTGTGTTTCGGGGGAATATTTATATCCAGGTCCATCTTTGCTGTTGTCGCGGCATATGACGGACAGGCCGCAAATATCAGGAAAGGGATTATTGCCTGAAAAAGACGCATGCCGTAAAGGCTCTTGACTATCATCATGTTTTCCTTTGGGGAGTGTATGGAGTTCAGGGGATGCAAAATATGGATTAATGTGAATCATCATAAAAGATGGTGGCAACAGCATAGGCCGCCATGCCTTTTCCCAAACCGGCGAAACCGAGACCTTCTGTTGTGGTGGCCTTGATGTTTATCCGGTCCGGCATGACTCCGCATGCGGCGGCTATCCTGTGTCTGATTTCTTCCATGTAGGGAGCGAGTTTCGGTGCCTGGGCCACGAGGGTGGCGTCAATATTGCCTGTATGGTAGCCAAGGCTGCCTATATTCCTGACAACGGTTTCAAGCAGCATGATGCTTGAAATTCCACTGTATGCGGGATCTGTGTCAGGAAAGTGTTTGCCGATATCCCCAAGACCTGCGGCTCCCAGCAGGGCGTCGCAGATGGCATGGGTAAGGACGTCAGCGTCGGAGTGACCGTCAAGGCCCAGGTGAAAGTCTATCTCCACCCCGCCAAGCACAAGTTTGCGTCCCTCAACAAGCCTGTGGACATCGTAACCGAAACCGGTTCTTGGATAAAATTTTCCTGGCGACTGATAATCGTTCATTCAAGTTTTAACCTGACGTGTCGTTTCACTACTCATGGATGCCAATGCCCTGGCGATTAAAAGGTCTGTTTCTGTGGTTATCTTGAAGTTGCGGCCTGTGCTCTCATATATTGCCACTGGAAAACCCGCGGTTTCAAGCAGGCTTGCCTCATCAGTTCCCTGAAAGCGGGTTTCAGAGGCGTGCCGGTACGCTGCCTTCAGGTCTTCAATACGGCATATCTGCGGGGTCTGCGCCCTGAAGAGCGAACTCCTGTCAACAGTTCTCACAACAATGCCGTCAGCAGCCTCCTTTATGGTGTCGGCAACAGGTTCCGCCATGATGGCAGCCCCTGTCTCCCTGGCGAGCATGGCGGCGCCCTCAATATCCCGGGGCGTTATGAATGGCCTGGCGGCGTCATGGACGGCAATCCATCCGGTTTCATCCTCACACGCAGACATCCCGTTTTCAACTGATTGCTGCCTTGTCAGACCGCCCTGCACCACTGATATCCTCTGTCTTGCCTTTATGCCTGATATAATTGCTTCTGCCTGTTTCTGATATTCTTCTGCCGTCACAACCGTGATACCGTTTACAATGGAGCAGGCGGCAAAGGCCTCGATGCTCCAGGCGATTACAGGCTTGCCGCCAAGGTCAAGAAACTGTTTTGGCGTTGCGCTTCCAAGTCTTAGGCCCGAGCCTGCTGCCGCAATTATAGCTGTAATATTCATCTGTCCATTCTTTTTGTGTGGTTTTGGAGGAAGTAACCTTGTTGTGCATGTGAATTTTTCAGTGGTTATGATAATACATCGTAACCATGTATCAACAGGAAAATGCAATATAACCCGGGTTTGTTGATGTGTGCGGGCTTCTGTTGTATAAGTAGAGTAATCTCCGGCTGGCATGGCTGCCTTTATGTGTGCAGTTATTACAGTTGAGGTTTTTTGAAGTGTCGCGTACCTTTGACAGGTTATTATTTCATGAAAAGAGTGAAAAAGATAAATGTGGCCCTGCTCTGTGGAGGCAGGTCTGCCGAGCGGGACGTCTCCCTTTCAGGCGCTGACGAGGTGGAGCGGGCCTTTGAGCCAGGGAAGTTCAGTGTCAGACGATATGACGCCCTTACTGATATCCCCAAACTTGTGTCAGACCGTGACTGGATAGATATGGTGTTTATCCTGCTTCATGGCAGGTATGGAGAGGACGGCACCGTGCAGGGCATGCTTGAACTTCTTGATTTGCCATATCAGGGCTCTGACGTTACGGGCAGTGCCCTTGCCATGAATAAACATCTGTCCAAAATCATCTACCGGGATGCCGGCATCCCGACTCCGGAGTGGCTGGTTGTGGAGAGGGAAAGTGTCGCGGATTGCAGGGATGCGTGTTCGGCCATGGGATTTCCTCTTATGGTAAAACCGTGCAGCCAGGGCTCAAGTGTGGGTATGGGCCTGGTGGGGGATGTCGCGGACCTTGAGAGTTCACTGAACGACGCCCTGAAATGGGATGACGCGGTAATGATTGAGAAATTTGTTCAGGGCAGGGAGCTTACTGTCGGCGTGCTTGAAGAGCCCGGAACCGGACATCTGGCGGCGCTTCCCGCTGTTGAGATATTGCCTGGCCATGGACATCCCTTTTTTGATTACAGGGCAAAGTATGACAAGGGCGAGGCTGCTGAAATCTGCCCGGCGCCCATTGCCGATGAGGTGGCTGACAGGGCCGCGGAATACGCCATTTGCGCCCACAGAGCCCTGGGGCTCCGTCATTACAGCAGAACTGACATGATGCTTGCAGACACCGGAGGGCTCTTTGTCATAGAGACCAACACAATACCGGGCATGACGCCTACAAGTCTGCTGCCCCAGGCCGCGTCTGTTGTTGACATCCCATTTCCCCTTCTGCTTGAGCGGCTTGTAGCCCTTGCCCTGGAGAACAAGTGAGGCTGCCTCCTTTTTTCTCCGGTCATATCCTGTCCGGCATGTCAGCGCGTCACATAATGATTCCCCTTTTGTTGCCCATGTTGTTGCCGCTTCTCTTCATGTCAGCATGTTCAGTCCATGATTCGGAAGTTGACAGGGCTGAAACAGCCATGCCTGACAGATATGTTGAGGCAGGCAAGGGTACTGCCGCAGCCATGCCGGAAGATAGATGGTGGACAGTGTTCGGTGATCCTGTTTTAACTGACCTGGAAGAGCGTGCTCTGTCAGGAAATCCGGACATATACGCGGCTGTAGCCAGGCTTGAGCAGGCAAGGGCCGTTTACAGGGAGATAAATGCCGCCCGTTTCCCGGTCATCGGCTTTCAGGGAGAGAGCGCGAGGAGCCGCACTCCATCGTTTTTTGGAGATGTGACAGGAGGCAGTTACCGGCTGGAGTTTCAGGCAGGTTATGAGCTGGATCTCTGGCAGAAGTACAAAAGCGCCTCTGACGCAGCCGGTTTTGACGCCAACGCCTCAATGGAGGATGTAAAGGGGGTTTACCTGTCTGTCGCGGCAGAGGTGGCCAGCCTATACTTCATTGCCGTGGAACAGCGGGCCCAGATGAAAATGGTGAACGAGATAGTGCGGGCGGCAAGGCACACCCTTTCCTTTGTCGAGAGACGTTACAGGGCAGGGACGGTGGATGCTGTTGATGTTTATCAGGCTCGACAGACGCTGCGGGCCGCAGAGGCGAGGCTGCCGCTTCACGAGACGCAGTTGATACACGCGGAACACGCCTTGTCCCTGCTTTGCGGAGAGTTCCCTGAAAAGGGAATAACAGGCGACTCGGATAGTCTGGACAGGGCCTTTGCCATTCCTGATATTGGCGTGCCTGCCATGCTTTTGCGCCGCAGGCCTGATATACGCAAGGCGTTTCAGCGTCTGAAGGCAGCGGATGCAAGGGTCGCTTCTGCCGTGGCGGATCTCTATCCGGCCTTCAGGATTGGAGGCAGTATAGGCAGGAGTCAGACCCTTATGACATCTTCCCCAATTGTCGGAGGGTTCTGGAACCTCTTTGCCGGCGTCACCCAGCCGATTTTTGAAGGTGGCAGGAGGGTGGCCAGGGTTGAGCGGAGCAGGGCGCAGTTCAGGGAGGCTGTGGCAATCTACCGAAAGACGGTTATGAACGCGGTCAGGGAGGTGGAAGACGCCATGGCCGCGTGCAGGGGGAGCGTTGAAAGAATAAGGCGTCTTGAGCAGTGGGTGTCTGCCGCCTCAAACGCCCTTCAGCTTTCCGGCAATCGTTATTTTTGGGGGGTTTCCGAATATTTGCCGGTGCTTACGGCCCAGGCCGCTGAACTTGAGGCAAAAAGTCAGCTAATAAACGCAAGACGTGTGCATATCTCAAATTTTATAAATCTTGCAAAGGCCCTTGGAGGCGGATGGATGGAGAGAATGCCAGGCATCCGGGAGCCAGATTCCTTGTCACTATTGCCAGAGGAGCCGGTGGATAAATGAACTGTTTCAGAAAATGTCTGAGGATACTGCTTCCTGTTGTCATAGTTGCCGCAGGTTTTGCCATAATGAAATTCCTGGAGCATGCCCGCAAGGCCCCTTCCAAAAAGTCAGAGGTCTATCAGGGCATACTGGTTGATACGGTCTTTCCCCATGTTGAGGCCTATACTGTTAAGGTAAGGGGAACCGGTATCGTTGGGGCAAGGGCCGCCATATCCATTGTCCCCCAGGTAAACGGCAGGGTGGAGCGTGTGTCAGAAAAGTTTGTCCAAGGAGGCAGGTTCAGGCAGGGAGAGATGTTCTTTGCCGTGGAGGATGTGGATTACAGGCTCGCCCTGGCCAAGGCAAAGGCTGTGCTGGCAAAGTCCAGGTTGCAGCTTACCATTGAACGGACAAAGGGGAGTGTCGCCAGACAGGATTTTGAGAATATAAGCAGGGAGACCGCGATTGAACCCAATCCTCTTATACTCAGGGAGCCGCAGCTTGAAGAGGCCGAGGCTGCCCTGCATGCCGCCGAGGCGTCTGTAAGACAGGCCGAGATCAACCTTGAACGCACTGTGTCAAGGGCGCCATTTAACTGCATCATCAAAAAGGAGCATGTGGATTTGGGACAGTACGTCCGGGCCGGAGTTTCCGTGGGGGAAATCTTCGGTACGGATGTGGCCGAGGTGGTGACTCCTGTGCCCCTGGATGAGCTGACGTGGCTTGACATACCTGATAATCCGGGCGATTCATCCGGCAGTGTGGCCAGTGTTGTCAAAATGGTAAACGGAGAGGAACATGTATGGGAAGGAAGGGTGTCAAGGATACTTGGCGATGTTGATCCAAGGGGCAGGATGGCAAGGGTGGTTGTGGAGGTCATGGAGCCCTTTCAGAAGGTAACCGGCCAGAAAAACATGCGTCTTTATGAGGGCATGTTCGTGGATGTGGTGATTGATGGCGCCAGCTTTGACAGGGTGTTCATGCTGCCTTCAGGCGCGCTGAGGGAAAATTCCACTGTGTGGGTCATGGGTAGTGATGACCGGCTTGAGATACGGAAGGTGGATATCCTCAGGATAGAGAAAGATTTGCTCGTGTTGCGTTCCGGCGTTAAGGAACAGGACCGGATTGTGATAACCGATATCAACGGAGCGGCTCCGGGCATGCTGCTCAGGGTTGCTTCAGACAGGGAGGCGGAGAAGAATAGTGAATAGGGCCCTTGCCTGGATGGCTGACAATCATGTGGCTGCCAACCTGCTCATGATGTTCCTTTTGGCAGGGGGCCTGATGATGCTCTTTTCAGTTAAGCAGGAGGTCTTTCCGGATGTCCTGCTTGATGTGATACAGGTGGAGGTCGATTATCCCGGGGCAAGCCCTGAAGAGGTTGAGGACGGCATTGTCCTTCAGATTGAAGAGGCCATAAGGGGCATTGAGGGCATCAAGCAGGTAAAGTCCATGGCTGCCGAGGGCAGGGGGACAGTAGCCGCTGAACTCCTTGACGGGGTGAACGCCGACAGGGTGCTTCAGGATATCCAGAGCGAGGTCGACCGCATTGTCACCTTTCCTGAAGATGCTGAAAAACCGGTTGTCTCCAAACTCCTTAACAGACGTGATGTCATATCGGTTGTTCTTTATGGTGACATACCTGAAAAGATGCTCAGGGAAAACGCTGAAAATATCCGGGATGACCTGCTTGATCTTCCTGAAATTTCGCAGATATCCCTTGACGGGGTGCGTCCCTATGAAATATCCGTGGAGATACCTGAGGAGAACCTGCGGCGTTACAACCTGACCCTTGACGCAGTGGCTGCCAGAATACGCAAGGCATCCCTCGATATACCGGGCGGAGTTATAAAGACACCTGACGGTCAGATACTTCTCCGAACCAAGGAAAAAAGGTATCATGGCCGGGAATATGAAGATATTGCCATCATTACAGATGGCGACGGAACCGTTGTCAGACTTGGCGATATCGCTTCCATCAGGGATGGATTCGCGGACACCGATGAGTATGCGAGGTTTGACGGCAAACCAGCCGCAATGATAACGGTTTTCCGTGTTGGTGACGAGAGGCCGGTTGATATATCCGAAGCGGTCAGAAAATATGTGGATGCCAGAAACAGCACGTTGCCACCAACTCTCAGGCTTGCTGTCTGGAATGACCGGGCTGAGATGCTCAGGGGACGCATGGACCTTCTTCTCAAGAATGCCGCATTTGGCCTTGTTCTTGTTTTCCTGACCCTGACCCTTTTTCTTCAGATGAATCTCGCCCTGTGGGTAATGCTTGGAATACCTGTCTCATTTCTCGGGGCAATACTTCTCATGCCTTCAATGGACGTATCCATAAACATGATTTCACTTTTTGCGTTTATTATGGCTCTGGGCATTGTTGTTGACGACGCCATTGTTGTTGGCGAAAACATATTTGAGCAGCGCCAGAAGGGTAAAAGCTATACAGAGGCTGCTGTATGCGGTGTCAGGGAGGTGGCAGTGCCTGTATGCTTTTCCGTTTTCACTTCCATTGCGGCCTTTCTGCCCCTTGCCTATACCATGGGGGTCATAGGTAAATTCATAAAGGTTATTCCATTTGTGGTCATAAGCGTCCTTGTGATATCACTTGTTGAATCCCTTTTTGTGCTTCCTGCCCATCTGAGTATTGGAGTCGGAAATGCAGATATGAACAACAGAGAGGCGTCCGGACGGTTTGACATGTTGCGGGTCCGTTTCGGATGGTGGCTTGACGGTTTTGTAAACGGCTTTTACCGGAGGCTTCTTGAGCGTGCCATCTCCCGCCGGTTCCTGACTGTCGCGGTCTCCCTTGCGATTCTCTTTGTCGGTTTTGGCATTGTAAAGGGGGGAATACTCAAATTCAGGTTTATGCCTGCCGTGGATGGCAATGTCGTAAAGGCCCATTTGAGGATGCCCCTGGGTACTGATGTCTCTGTCACAGGAGCTGTTGAAAGAAAGCTTGAAAAGGATGCAATGGATATCCTGGCAAAATATGACAGGGAGCACCGTAGAGATGGTGAGTCTGTTTACAGGCATATCTACGCCGTAACCGGAGGGTCAATGCCGAGCGGCGGGCCTGCGGGCATGGAGGGGCCAACAGGCTCCCACCTTTCGGATGTGGCCATACTGCTTGTGCCTGGAGAGGAGAGAGATGTATCCTCATATACCATCGAGTCTCTCTGGAGAAAGGCTGTCGGAGAGATTCCCGGTATTGAATCCCTCACTTTCAAATCCAATGTTGTTCACATAGGGGCCAATATAGATATCATGCTGGCCCACAAGGATTTCAGCGTGCTTGAAAAGGCGTCAACACGGCTTAAGAATGCTCTGGGGTTATATCCGGGCGTGGGGGATATTGAGGACAGTCACTCAAAGGGAAAGAGGGAGATAAAGATAAGGCTCAGGCCTGAGGCAGAGACCCTTGGCATCACAGAGGCGGATCTTGGCAGACAGATCAGGAGCGCCTTTTACGGCGCGGAGGCGTTGAGATTGCAGCGGG
>CAYXYO010000173.1:0-10140 GCA_964469365.1 uncultured Desulfobacterales bacterium
ATGGCATATGCGACAACTATGAAGCCAATCCGTTAAACAATTAATCAGTGTTCAGTGTTATTAAACAGGTGTCCTGGCTGGCGCCAGGCGCCTTTTCTTTTGTTTGTCATGTGGATGACAACACAACCTTGTTGAGAGGAACGATTATGAAAAAAACAGATATAACTTTTACCATTATGGCATTATCCATCCTTGTTTCAACCTCCTTTGTTTACGCTGGCTGTCGTGGCGGATGTATGGGAATGCAGGGCGGAGGTTTCAGAAATGCCGCTGTGGCCACTTCCGTGTCAGCACTGCCCTATGTGATGCCCGATGAAAATGAAACCGCGGGACTTGTCAAGATGAGAGAGGAAGAGAAGCTTGCAAGGGATGTGTATCTGACCCTTAATGAGCAATGGGAAAATGTTGTTTTTGAGAGTATTGCCTCAAGTGAGCAGAGACATATGGATGCCATAAAGGCCATTCTTGACAGGTATGGTATCGCAGACCCTGTTACTGACGACAGCCGGGGCGTTTTCCAGAGTGCTGATCTCCAGGCACTTTACAATAAACTTGTGGCAGACGGAAGCGTTTCATTGGAGCAGGCATTTCTGGTTGGCGCCACCATAGAAGATCTGGATATTTATGACCTGAACAGCCTGATTGCGGCAACTGATAACGAAGATATGCTGGTTGTATATCAAAATCTTGTGAAGGGTTCCCGTAACCATATGAGACGTTTCGCAACAGAACTTGGCGCTTTGGGCATAACATATACCGCGCAGTATCTGAGCCAGGAAGAGGTTGACCTGATTGTTTCTTCAGCCTGGGAAAGGGGCCGGTATGACAAGGACGGAAATCCGGTTATGTCAGGCCGTGGCGGTGGTCGTATGGGCCGCATGGGTGGCGGAAACGGTTATGGCGCCTGCGGCATGAATTTTGTTGATGAAAACGCCAACGGCATATGTGATTTTATGGAGTAATAACATAAAAACAGTTGGTCAGTAGTCTGAAAATCCTTCCTTGATCCTGACCTGTACAACCGGAAACCGCCTGCACAAGGTTGTGCAAGGCGGTTTCCCTGTCATCAGGAGATTATGGACTGTTCTTTATGATCTTGAAGGTTCCGTAACAGCCATAGGCATCCTGCCAGGTGCCTGAAGCGGAGGTGGCGCTGAATGCGCCGTCATAAGTGCCTATGGCAATCAGGTCTGCCTTGTATTCCTCCCACAGAAAGCCGTTTGTAATTGTGCCGTCCGGCGCGATGGCACCGGTAATGGCATAGCCGTCATATTCGTAACCGTCCAGGGTGGCCTCTGCCCATCCCTCAACGATCTGGTTGTTTTCAACTGTTATCTGCACATTGGCAAGGTCTGGACAGTCTCCGCCCGGAACTGCGCTTTTCCCTGATCCCAGCCAGATGCCGTCAAAGCTGCCTGCCGGGGCCGTTGAATCGTTATAGGTGAAGTCAGCCACAGCCAGGTCGCCAATCATTGAGGTTGTTCCGGGTTTGAACATTGCCGCGAGAAATTGATATTTTCCGGGCGCGCTTATCGGTGGAGTGGAAGCGGGCAGAACCATGCTGTATATTTCCGCGGCGTCTACCTTGCTGCCCCCGGCAAGGGGCCAGTTGGAAACGGCCGGAGTGGCATCTGTGGAGTAGGCCGGGAAAAAGGTGTAGCTGCCGTCAGGCATGTGCAGGGCAAGATATATGTCAACCAATGTATCCGGTCCGGGATTTCCAATCCCTGCCACAAGTTTGAACACCTGGCCGGGGACATAGGTTTGCTGGTTTGTCCTCAGGCTTATCCACGGCGAGGTCGAAGGTTGCGTGCCTGTTAATGTGGCCACCAGATTTATGTCCAGGGCGCATGTTATGTCAATGCCCATGTATGTTACTGTTTTTTCGGTGTTGAAAATTATGCTTATCCTGTTGTTCTGAAATGTCGCGGGGAACCTGATGCCGCTTGCAGGAATGGGGACCGTCTGGGAGCCTATGGTCAGGAGAATGTTTATTGTCGATGTGTCAAATATGACCTTTTCAGAACCCCACAGGAACATCCCGGTTACAGGGTCCGAGGCAATGGTGACTGTTACGGGTACTCCCTGTTTAAGCGCCGGAATCGCTGCCGTTACCGTTACCGAGGATGAGATATCCCTGAATTTTCCACGGAAGGCCCCTGTTGTATCAATGGAGTCAAAGATTATTTCACCTGTTACCGGCGCGGGATTTGGGGTGACAGTGGCATTTGACATCGCTCCCCTGATGTTTTTGTAGTCGCAGGTTATGCCCATTGAACTCCCCTGCATGGTAAAGGTGGCCGGGGCGTTTATGGGAGCTGCCGCAATGGCGGCGGCAATGTTGAGTAACCATAAAAAACAGGCTGCAAGACAAAGGTTGAAAATTTTCATTTTTTCTCCTTTCGCTTGAGGCAGTGTCAAAGCGTTGTTGAAAATTATTTATTATAAATTTTATCATCGTCTGGCCTGTTGTAAATCTTTAATTTTTTATTATGTGCTTTCTGCCTGAAAGGATGGTTGTGGCCGGTTGCTTGACATGAGGTGACTGATAGGGTGAATAAAAACTCATGGGCGTATTGACTTGCTGAAAATCAGTGTTATTATGCCTCCCTGCTTTAATTAATATACTGATGACTGTGCGGTTCAGACAGTGGTTTTCCTGCCGGTCGGCTGATGATGCCCCTTGCGGAAAAGTTCGGTAATTACTTGAGGTTGAATATAGAGTTCTATCCTGGAGGAAATAATTTTATGTATGCTGTGATAAAGACAGGCGGAAAGCAGTACAAGGTTGCCCAGGGCGAGGTGCTCAGGGTGGAAAAACTTGATGTGGACGCCGGGTCTGAAATAGATATCAAGGATGTCTTGATGCTGGTTGACGGCGCTGACATCAAGGTCGGCGCTCCTTTGGTTGAAGGCGCTGTGGTAAAGGCAAAGGTAGTGGAGCATGGCCGCGCCAGAAAGGTGATTGTCTTCAAAAAGAAAAGGCGCAAGGGATACAGGGTGAAAAACGGTCACAGGCAGCCCTATACATCCCTTGAGATTCAGGAAATAAGCGCCTGAGGGACAAAGGAGGAAGTGAAATGGCTCATAAAAAGGCAGGCGGAAGTTCCAAGAACGGAAGAGACAGCAAGGGGCAGAGACGCGGGGTCAAGCGTTTTGGAGGCCAGATTGTGCGTGCGGGTAATATCCTTGTAAGGCAGCTTGGCACAAAATTCCATCCCGGCGAGAATGTAGGTCTTGGAAAGGACTATACCCTTTTTGCCCTTGTGGATGGAGTAGTAAAGTTTGAGACCAGGAGGAATCGCAAGCTGGTAAGCGTGTATCCAGCCTGATACTCTCCCCTGTTTTCATTTCAGGACCTGCGCCGGATTTACTTTCAAGGTATTTCTACGCAGGTTTTTTTGTTTTTACCCCTTCTCTTTTTGCGATAGGGCAGAGCCGGTTCCATTAGACAGGCGTTTTCCAATCCATGAACTTTATTGATCAGGCCGAAATATATGTGAAAGGCGGCGACGGCGGCAGGGGATGCTCCAGCTTCCGCAGGGAAAAGTATGTTCCCAGGGGCGGGCCTGACGGCGGCGACGGCGGTGACGGCGGCAATGTGGTGATGAGGGTTGACACAGGGCTCAATACCCTGCTCGGTTTCAGGCACAGACAGCGTTTTGTGGCTGGAAGCGGCAGGGCGGGTTCAGGTAACAACCGGCATGGAAAATGCGGCTCGGATCTTGTTGTCAGGGTGCCGCCAGGGACCCTTGTGAAGGACCTCGAAACAGGCATGGAGGTGGCTGATCTTGTTTCTCCTGAAGACGGGCCTTGGATCGCTGCCCGCGGCGGAAAGGGCGGCAGGGGAAACGCGCGGTTTGCCACTTCAACAAACCAGGCCCCGGTTCACGCCCAGAAGGGAACCCCGGGGGTTGAACGCCGTCTGCTCCTGGAGCTTAAGCTGGTGGCGGATGTCGGGCTTCTCGGAATGCCCAATGCCGGCAAATCCACTTTCCTGTCGCGGGTGTCCGCGGCCCGTCCCAAAATCGCTGACTATCCCTTTACAACAACGGCCCCTTCCCTTGGCGTGGTCTCCCTGTCTGACGAGAGGGTGTTTGTTATCGCGGATATACCCGGGTTGATCGAGGGCGCCCATGAAGGGGTGGGCATGGGGCTTGACTTCCTGCGTCATGTTGAGAGATGCGCCGCCCTCCTTCATATTGTGGATATCTCATGCGGCGCGGATGAGGCCATCAGAAATTACCGGATTATCATGGAAGAGCTGAGGAAGTATCACGCCCCTTTGCTGGACAGGAATATACTGGTAGCCCTTAACAAGATTGATCTTTTATCCATGGATGAAATCAGGGAGACGACAGGGCGGTTTGAAGATGTTACTGAACACGCCATGCCTGTTTCAGCCTATACCGGTCAGGGGATACCTGAACTGCTGGAACGCCTTTACCGCTCTGTTTCGGAAAGGCAGCCGTACAAGGAGAGCCCGGAGGTATATTCACCATGAATGTTGCGGCGTCAGCCAACCCTTCAACTCCTTCACGTGAATTTGTGCGGAATGTCAAAACCGTTGTGATAAAGGTGGGAAGCGCTGTCCTTACAGACATGAACGGTCTTGACAGAGACATGGTGGCCAGTCTGAGTCGTCAGATTGCCATGCTTGGGAAGAGTGGGGTCAGGGTTGTGCTTGTCTCCTCAGGCGCCATAGCGGCTGGCGCGGGCAAGATGCCCGGGCATGCGAACGCCCGAACCATTCCGGAAAAACAGGCCCTGGCGGCAATAGGTCAGAGCAGCCTCATGCAGGCCTATGAGGAAAGTTTTCAGAAATTCGGTCTTCATGTGGCCCAGATACTGATTACGCGCCAGGGGCTCATTCCGAGGAACCGTTACATCAATGCCAAGAATACGGTAATCACCCTGATGGAATGGGGGGTGATACCTGTCATAAATGAAAATGATACTGTTGCCGTTGAAGAGTTGCAGTTTACTGACAACGATGCCCTTGCGGTGCTCATGGTTAATCTCGCTGAAGCGGATTTGCTTATATGTCTCAGTGACACGGACGGCCTTTATGACGGTGACCCTGGTGAAAGAAAGGGGGCCAGGATTGTCCGGGAGGTTGCCAGGGTTGACAGCGCGGTCTTCGCAATGGCAGGCAAGAGTCCGGGCAGGGCAGGCAGGGGCGGTATGAGGTCCAAACTTGAATCCGCCAGGATGGCAACTGCCTGCGGTATTCCCATGATTATAGCAGGGGGACGCACGCCGGATGTAATAGGCCGGATATTTGCAGGAGAAGAGACAGGCACGCTCTTTCATCCATCTGAAAACAGACGGATAAACGGGCGCAAGGCGTGGATTGCCCTTGCCCTTGAGAGGGAAGGCAGCCTCCTGATTGACGATGGAGCGGTGGAAGCCATTGTGAGACGGGGCAAGAGCCTCCTGCCTGCCGGACTCAGGCGGGTCGAAGGAACATTTGATGCAGGGGCGTGTGTCATGTGCCGTGATTCTGCCGGAGAGGATGTGGCCCTCGGCATTGCGAATTACAGCGCCGATGACCTGCGCAAGCTTGCGGGTTGCAAATGCAGTGACATGTCAGACATCCTGGGCTGCAACGGCAGGGCAGAGGTGATACACAGGGACAACATGGTAATATTGTAAGTGAGGAGAGTAAAAATGAGTCAAAACATAGGTGAATCCATAAGAACAATGGCATCTGACGCCAGGCAGGCAGCAAGGAAGGTTGCGACACTTTCGACTGATACAAAGAACAGGATGCTTCTTTCCACGGCGGACGCCCTGATGGATAACAGGAAGTCCCTTCAGGATGCTAACAGGAAGGACCTGGACAGGGCTTCGGAAAAGGGGCTTTCTCCGGCATTTATTGACAGGCTTGCCCTGTCTGACAAGGTGATTGATTCCATGGCGGGCGGCTTGAGAGAGGTGGCTGCCCTGCCCGATCCGGTCGGGGAATCCACCGGCATGTGGAAACGCCCCAACGGCCTTGTCGTGGGCAGGGTGCGTATCCCCCTGGGGGTGATAGGCATGATATACGAATCGCGTCCCAATGTAACCATTGACGCCGCTGGGCTTTGTCTCAAGGCGGGTAACGCTGTGATACTAAAGGGCGGCTCAGATGCCATTTCCTCCAATCTCGCCCTTGCCTCCATTCTGCAAGATGTCCTTGCCGAATACAATGTGCCAGGGGCGGCAGTGCAGGTAGTGCCACATACTGACCGTTCGGCGGTTACCGAACTCCTTGCCTGCGAGGAGGATATTGACCTGATAATACCGCGGGGAGGAGAGGGGCTTATCAGGTTTGTGGTGGAAAATTCCCGTATCCCCGTGCTGAAACATTACAAGGGGGTGTGCCACGTATATGTGGATGAGGGAGCTGACCTGAAAATGGCCACGGAGATCTGTTTCAATTCCAAGGTCCAGAGGCCGGGCGTGTGCAACGCAATGGAGGGGATGCTTGTCCACAGCGGAGTGGCGGATGAGTTCCTGCCCATGGCAGGCAAACGGCTCACAGAAGCAGGGGTGGAGATCAGGGGGTGCGACAGGACCTGCGCCATACTCCATGACGCTGTAAAGGCGACTGACAGTGACTGGGGTGAGGAGTTTCTTTCCCTTGTCCTGGCCGTAAGGGTGGTGGACAGCATGGATGAGGCAATGGACTATATCGCCCGTTACGGCTCAAACCATACAGAGGTTATTGTAACCGGCGATTACGCCAGGTCACGACGCTTTCTGAATGAGGTTGACGCCTCCCTTGTCATGGTAAACGCCTCCACCCGTTTTAATGACGGGGGGCAGCTCGGCCTTGGGGCTGAAATAGGCATCTCCACGTCCAAACTGCACGCCTATGGTCCCATGGGACTTGAGGAGCTTACCACAACCAAGTTTGTAGGTTTCGGAGACGGTCAGACAAGAACCTGACAACCGGATGAAAAACTGGTAGATTTGTAAAAGGCGGCATGCTTTCATACAAGCCGCCTTTGTTGTTTAACTGATTTTCTTGACAAGCCACGCCATGTTTTTGCCAAGGTCGCGCATGGTCTGCATCCCCTCGGAGTCCTGTTCAACCTCTCCGGGTTTAAGGCCCCTGCCCACGTTCCAGTAACTTGAGCCTGCCACAATCATTTCCCCTATCAGAAAGAAATGGTTCATGGAGTCAAATACATGGATGGCTCCGGCCCGTCTCACCGCTACAACCGCACCTCCGGCCTTTCTCCTGAAGAGATTGCCGTTTGTCCTGGCAACCATTCCGGCACGGTCAATAAGGGCCTTCATTTCAGAAGACACATCGGCAAAGTATGTGGGCGAGCCCAGTATTATGCCGTCAGATGCCATGATCTTTTCTATATATTCATTAAGCTGGTCATCATCAACGGCGCATCTTCTGTTTTTGTTTTTAAAACATTTCATGCATGCGGCGCATCCCTTCAGGCCAGTGCCGGCAAGCTCAATGATTTCCGTTTCAATGCCTGCCGCCTCAATTTCCGCGCAGACAGCATTGATAAGGGTGTAGGTGTTGCCTTTTTTTCTGGCGCTTCCACAAAATGCCGTTACTTTCACAGCAGTCTCCTCTGATTATGTGAGTGTTTTTTTGATAGTTAATCGTTAAAGGCGACTTCTATGACAAAATTGCCTGAGGGAGTGGTAAAGGGCACGGCAAGGCACGGCCCTGTATGTATGTGGGTGATAGAATGATTAGTGCCGCCAACCACCGTTGGGGTACATGACTGAAGGGATATCCCGTCACTTTCAAGACGCCTCCTGGCATCGCCACAGATCATGTTGGTCATCTCTCCCACCGCGTCCCTTACGTCATCGTTTATGCCATCCACTGCCATGCCCAGCATATTGCTGCATATGGCGGCAATGCATGATGTGTCAAAGGAGATGGACATGGAACCCTGCGCGGCCCCTGTTATTCCTATGATGCCTGATACGTCTCCCATGGCTGTCGCGTCCTGTTTCAGGAACGGTTTGCCAGCCTCGGGTTTTATCATGGCCATGGTGGAAATAACATTGACTGCCGCCTCCAGAAACGGATTTATTATTTTAGCGTCCAAAAGAGACCTCCTCCTTAGTGGTTCATCGCTGAAGAGCATGCGAGAACTATCTTCATGGCAGATATTGCATCTGTCTGAAGTTGTTTACGTCATAGCAAGCTTGGCGGGCAGAGGACAAGAAAAACTGTTTTTTCCTGTGGGTGCCGACTGGCTCGACCGCTTATGCCTGCAAATGTCCCTTCCAGGGACTTTATCAATAAATTCGCTCTCATTATAGAATCTGTCAACTTCAAGAGCAAGTTTTCTTTGATATTGGGATGTAACAATGCGTGCCACATTCTCCTTTTACTTATCGTCATTTTCATGTTTCACATTAACATCCAGTCAGTATGGCTGACATATTTTTGTTGGGTTAAGATTTTGCTTTGTCACGACCGTTTTTTTTGCCCTGGCGGTATCTCACAGCCTTTCTGTTTTTTTGTATCAGATGGTGGTCGCTGTGAAAAAAACTGATGGAAATCATATGGATGTGGACTTTTATCGTGGCCGGAAGCTTTTGAGATGACACTGAATGTCAGTTTTATATCTTGTCAAAATTTTTGTTGTCATTGCTACTGTATTAATATTTGTATGTGATAAAAGATATGGCGAGGAGAGTTGCGCCTATTATGCGTCCGATGTGTATGACGTTAAATTTTTGTATTGATGTCAATTGTTGTGTCTCTGTAACTGTTGACTTGCCACGACAACTGTTCTCCACCTTTTCAGTTTTGTTGCTACCTGATCAATAATTTCTTTCACTTCGGACAGATCTTCAAATGGTTTCATAATGTAGTCGGCAGCGCCTATCTCAAGACACGCTATCACCTTTTCCACAGTGGAAAAGGCTGTCATCATGACAACCTGTACAAGACCGTCCACATTTTTTATCTCTCTCAGAAGCTCAATGCCGTCAAGACCGGGCATCATGATATCGGAAAGGACTATGTGAAAGCCGCCTTTTTTGATCTTTTCCAGGGCATCAACCGGATCTGTTTCGTACTCAACATTGTATTCAGATTCCATTTCCAGATATCTTTTGAGCACTTTGCAAATTTCAAGTTCGTCATCAACAATAAGAATGTTCATTGTCATGATAAATCACCTCATTTTCTGTCAGTCAGGGTTATCTGCCAGCATACCCCCTGTCCGTAACTGTTTTTTAATATAAGCTCGCCATTATGTTCCTTGACGATCTGCCCGGCTATTGCCATGCCCAGCCCAGTGCCTTTGTTTTTTAAGTGGCCTGAAAAAAAAGGCTCAAAAACATGTTTTTCGACATTTTCTTTCATGCCACCTGCGTTATCGCAAAAGGTGCATAGCAGTTTGTCTCCATGCAAGTTGATTTCAATATTTATTTCAAGCCCTGTTTCATGTGAAGAGTGACGGTCGGTTTCTTCCCATGCGTCAATGCTGTTGTTTATTAATATCACGAAAAGTTGACATATTCGCTGGCTGTTACATGCCAGTCTGAATGTATGTCGTTCTGCAAAGGAGGTTATCTGGTCGGGATCATATTGCCAGTCATTGATGGTTATCTTGCCAGCATGTTTTATTCTGTTCCATGTAAGGGTAATGGCGTCTTTCAACGGGTCCATGAAATTTATAAATCTGTCCTCTGAGATGTTCTCCCGTATGTAACCACTCATGGAAGCTATTATGGTCATTATGCGGTCAGTGCCCACCAGGGTCGCCCTGCTGATGTCTTCCATGGTGTTTGTTATCTCCCGTATTTTTTTAATAAGCTCTCTGTCCACCTCTGTTTCGGACTCCAGTCTGTCAATTTGTCTGGAAAGCATGTCATGATATCTAAGAAAGGTTTGCAAATTGGCCCGTATGTATGTGGTCGGCGTGTTGAGTTCATGTGTTATGCCTGCCGCAAGTTTGCCTACCGCGGCCATTTTCTCCTGCTCTATTACAGCCAAGGTCCTTTCCGCCTCCTGTGAGCCGGATTCACTGGCCTTGTTTGCGGGTATTGTATGTTGCTGTTTTATGTGAGACATCTATCTGATAGGCTGAATCCGATTTTTTATGGCATTCCTACATTATCTTGAGTCCTGTGCCTCGTCTGGCATATCCTTTCTTTTCC
>CAYXYO010000174.1:0-19617 GCA_964469365.1 uncultured Desulfobacterales bacterium
AACTGGGATTTCATCTACTCCAACATGGGAAGAGTTGTCAGAAACTCTGACCCCCTGGGCAACACTTGGCGTTACACCTACAACAACAGTGGTTTTATTGGTCAAATAACCTTTCCGGAAGGCGGCAATGTGGCTTTATCCTATGATAATGCGGGCAATCAGATACAAAGGGCCTACAGCGGAGGGCTGACCCTGAATTATACCTATGACAACAACCTGAACCGTCTGGCAGGAACGGATCAGATAGAATTCACCTATGACGAGGAAGGAAATATAATCTCAACCAATAACCACGGGACTCCATTTGGAGCCACCTTTGACAACGGCGGAGGGGACGAATTTTTACGTCCATTCCAGGAACATGACAATAAGGCAAGTAAAGAAAAATCAGTAACCTATAGCGAGGCCAAGTACCTGCTGCATTTCAGACAGGTGATACGGTTTTTTGAGGAAACCCTGGACATTCATATCCAGGAAACGGCTGGTCAGTTCTTTGATGTTGTAGCCGCTTGACATAATCACAGGCAGGTCAGGCCGGATTTTTCTCAAAGCCACGAACGCGTCCTCACCCCCCATCCCTGGCATTGTGAGATCCAGGATTACACAGCTGATTTCATCCTGGTATTTTCTGAATATATCAACGCATTCCCTGCCATTGGAAGCTGTTATGACCGCGCAGCCTATTATTTCGAGAAACTGTCTGCCAAGCTCGCGCAAGCTCTCCTCATCATCCACAAGAAGGACAAAGCCATCGGGAATACGCCAGACATTATTTTCAGGCAACATGTCGGTTTTGTCATCTTCAGCAACCCGTTCCATGCCCTTGGGAAAGAACACCCTTATACTGGTGCCCCTTCCAGGCGCACTGTCAATCATAATGGTGCCTTTGTGTCCCCTTACGATTCCAAGCAGCGCGGCCATTCCAAGCCCCCTGCCAGCAAACTTGGTGGTAAAGAATGGGTCAAACACGCGCCCCATAACCTCGGCATCCATACCACATCCGGTATCCGAAACTTCAAGAATTACATAGTGACCAGCAGGCAGGACATCCTCATTATAACCTTGGCTCAGATACTCACTGTCACACTCCCTTGAGGCCGTGGAGACACGAACAGTGCCCTGGCGGTCGCCTATGGCCTCAGAGGCGTTTATCACAAGGTTCATGATTACCTGTCCAATCTGGGAAGGATCGCCTTTTACAGGAAAAAGGTCACTGGCAAGGTCAAGTTCAAGGGTAACTGCCTTGGATATGGACACTTCCAGCATGGCCACCATCTCTTCAACCGCCACTGAAAGATCAATATATTCTGTAACCAACCGTCCCTTGCCTGAATATGCCAGCATCTGGTTGCATATCTGCGCCGCCTTCTCAATGGCCTTCTCAATGGCACAAATATACTTCCTGTATCCGGAGGCATCAGGCATGGACATGGAAAGAAGCTCAATATTGCCCATGATACTCATCAACAGGTTGCTGAAATCATGGGCAATGCCTCCGGCAAGGATACCAAGGCTCTCAAGTTTCTGGGCATGGAAAAGCTGTCTTTCCATTTCAAGTTTTTCCCGCGCCGCCTTTTTACGTTCAGAGATATCAACAATACAGACAAGGACCTTTGAATCAAGTTTCACAGCAGTCAGGAAGATGTCCACAAGGTAACCATCCTTGTGCTGAAACACCGCCTCGAGCTCTACAAGATCGGTCCATTCAAACCATTTGTATGCCTCCCCCACCCTTTCATACTCTTTATCATCAGCATAGAAGGCCCTGGGAGTCTGCCCAAGCAGCTCTTCTGGAGTATGGCCGGTAATCTTCTCTATGTAGGGAGTTATCCAGTCAAATTGCCTTGTCGGGCCATCAACAAGACAGATCGCCGCGGGCACGGCATCAAACATGGCCTTGATGATGGAATCCTGGCGTTGCAGGGAGTCAGCCACCTCTTTCTGGCTGGAAATATCCCTGATGACAGACACCACAAACCCCTTGCCGTCGAACTCCATGAAGGTCATGGAAACCTCCAGCCAGAAAAGGGTGTTATCCATGCGCCTGGCATGCCATTCAAAACGCTGGGGCCCCTTTGTCGCGGCAAGCCTGACAAACTCCATGGCTTCTGACATGGTATAGGGAGAGACGCCAAGACTGAAGACTTCCACGCCTTTACCCACAACATCATCCCTGGAACCGCACCTGAACATCCTTACGCCTGGCATGTTGACGTCTGTCACTACTCCTGTTTCAGCATCATGGATCAGGACAGCCTCATTGATACATGCCAGCACAGGATGTTGCAAAATCTCTGAAACAGACCTGTTGTTCTTTTCAGCATCCATGATGATAAAGATATAAACCAGATGGCACCAGCAGACATGTCCTGTTATCAGAACTTCATGGCAGCCCTTAATGCCTTGAAAGGATGCCTTACCGTATCTGTAACGGCAGTCGCCTCAAAACCGCAATGCACCATGCAGTCAGTACAGCGGGGATCGTTGCCAGGGCCAACGCGTGCCCAGTCGGTCCCTTCTATCAGTTCCCTGTAAGTTGGGACATATCCGTCATTAAGCAGATAACACGGCCGCTGCCAGCCAAAGATATTACGGGTCGGATTTCCCCAGGGGGTACACCTGTAATCCTGGTTGCCCGCGAGGAAATCAAGATACAGGGCGCTGTGATTAAAGCGCCAGTTCCTGCCCCTGGAAAGGGCGAATATGCCCCTGAAAAGTTCTGTGGTAGTAGTGCGGGTGAGAAACGCCGACTGGTCCGATGCCTTCTCATAATTGAACCCAGCGGCGACAGTCATGCTTTCCACGCCAAGCTCACTAAGGAAATCCAGAAATTCAGCAGCGCTCTCAGGCGTCTCTCCACTGAAAAAGGTTGTGTTTGTGGTTACCCTGAATCCCCTTTCAAGGAGCATCCTGATGGATGCCACGGCCTTGTCAAAGGTGCCTGGCGCGCAGACCATCTGGTCATGTTTTTCCCCAAGGCCATCAAGATGGACATTGAATGTGAGGTATGGCGAGGGTGTAAATTCATCTATGCGTTTTTTCACCAGGATGGAATTGGTGCAGAGGTATATGAATTTCTTTCTTTTGACAAGTTCCCTGACAATAACATGCATGTCAGGGTGCAGCAGAGGCTCTCCTCCTGGAATGGAAACCACCGGAGCGCCGCACTCCTCGACAGCGGCCATACATTCGTCAACAGAAAGCCGTCTGGCAAGTATGTCAGGCGAATAGGATATCTTGCCGCAACCCTTGCACCTGAGATTACATTTAAACAGGGGTTCAAGCATGAGCACAAGGGGAAAACGGCTGTTCCCGGATGCCATGTTTTTTATGATATGAGAACCTATGCGAATGGCCTGTATAGCTGGAATACCCAATTTTTTCTCCTGATTAACCTTTACGTTCAGACTCCTGGCATCATTCCCGGGGGGCCCTATTCAAGGAAATAGTCAACTGATGTCACGACCCTGACCCTTTTGATCTCCGGTGTGTACATATCCCTGTCGGTTATTGAGAAAAAACCCTGCCTTGCCCCCTTTATCGCGCCTACCCTGCTTCCTGAATCACGGGCAAATTTTTCAGCGGCCTTTCTCGCGTTGCCTGTAGCCTCTGCTATCATGGCAGGTTTAATGCTGTTAAGACCTGTAAACATGAATTTTGTAACATTCTGAAAACCTTCATCTATGACAACCCCCTGCTTTACGAGCCGGCCTGCCTTGCCCATGGCATTGATCACCTTCCGCACGTCACCTGACCTGACTGTAAACCGCTGGGTTACCTTGTACCTGTTCTTCGGCATGGCCTGCCCTGAATAACCCCTGGCAAGAAAATCCACCACAGCGGGCGTGGCTTCCTCTATCTCATTCTCCTTAATGCCCATGGACTTCATAAAGGCCTTCACCTTGACGCCGTCCGCCTCTATGCGGGCATAGACAGCGGCCAGATCATCCCCGGTCACCACAAAGGAGACAGGCCATATCACAAGATCAGCAGGCACCTCCCGCTCGGCAAGGCCCTTTACAGATACAAAACGTGATGAAGCCTTCACCCTGTAAAGGGCGTCAGCCACAAACCAGCCCGCAAGGGCAATCCCCGCCGCAAGGACGAGGGCTGAAAACAGTTTCTCAAAGGCTGCACTCTTCATAATCAGACCCCTGTAATCACAATTCCTGACCTGTCAGCCAGGTCTGTTGCCATATCCCTGTCAAAAAAAAGGGCGCTTCCGGCCTCGACAGCCAGGACCTCAGCGCCTGCCTCTATCATGGTCTCCACAGTGCCAATCCCTATGGATGGCAGGTCAAACCTCCTGTCCTGCGAAGGCTTACACACCTTGACCACCACCGCGCCCCGGCCTCCAAGCTCTCCGGCCCGCGAGATTGTCCTGTCAGTGCCTTCAATGGCCTCTACGGCAAGCACAACCCTGTCCTTTATAACCACGCACTGACCTATATCCAGCCTGCCTATCTCCCTGGCAAGCTCCATGCCTATCTCCATGTCCCTGAGCTGTGTCCTGTCAGGCCTCTTTCTGGTATAACATCTCTTTTCAACCACAAGGTCTTCAAGCAGCATTGTGGAAGGCCTTACCATGATGCCTTCCTGCTCAAACTCATGGGCAACCGCCCTGAGTATCCCGTCGTCAAGGCGTTTATCAATCCTGTTCCAGAGCTTTATCCCCCTGAGGTCAGGACGAATGTCTCTGAAAATACGTTTTTTGGTAATGGAACCTGCGAATATTATCTCGGACACACGGTTTTTTCTGAAAAACTTTATCATGGCCCCGAGCTGTCCAAGATGAACCCACCTGACCTTGTCAGCCAGGGAATCGACAAGGGGATCAGTCTCGCCATGATGGGCCACTACAAATATTGACATGCCCCGCCTTCCGGCCTCCCTGGCGCACATAAGGGGGAACTGACCGCCGCCCGCGACTATGCCAATGGAAGCGCCTTCGCCCTGCCGTTCCGCCATGAATCAGCTCCTTGCCGACGGAACGCCCCGTTTGGAAGAACGTATAAACTCCACGAATGTCCTGACTTCCTCAGAATCAGGATATCGTTCGGCAGCGGTTTCAAGGCCTTCGGTAATGGTAATGGACTGGTGAAAAACAAGCCTGTAGCAATCCCTGAGCGTTTTAATTGCCTCTTTGGAAAAACCCTGGCGTCTCAGACCGATAAGATTGAGCCCGAAGAGATTGGAACGGGTGCCCTGATATTTTACAAACGGCGGGATATCCTTGTTGGTTCCTGACATGCCGCCGATAAAGGCGTATTCACCTATGCGGCAAAACTGGTGAATAGCTGAAAGCCCCCCCACCACCGCGTGTTTTCCTATCTCCACATGGCCTCCAAGGGTAGCGGCGTTTGCCATGATTACATTGTCAGCCACGCGGCAATCATGTGCGATGTGGCAGTATGCCATAATCATGCAGTTGCTGCCCACTGACGTAAGACCGCCGCCATCTTCCGTTCCCCTGTGTATGGTAACCGATTCACGTATTACCGTATTGTCTCCAATCTCCAGACGGGTAGGCGCACCTGAATAGTGAATATCCTGTGGAGCCGCGCCCACAGAGGCAAACTGGAATATCTTGACGTTTTCACCTATGGTCGTATTGCCTTCAATAACCGCGTGGGGGCCTATGACGCAGCCCGAACCAAGGGTCACCCCCCTGTCGATAACGGCATAGGGACCTATGCTGATGTCACTGCCTATAGATGTGTCCGGAGAGATTACGGCAGTGGGATGAATTCTGTTTTCAGACATAAAATTTAATATTACTCCGTCAATAAGATGGGGTGCCGCCCTGTCACAATGAAGGACCGCCCTTTTCCAGAAATGCTGGCAAGAATCTAACTGGCAACAGCGGCCATGAGTTCAGCAGAGGCCGCAAGGCTGCCGTCCACGGTTGCCTTGCCGTCCATCTTCCATATATTACGTTTCACCTTGAGCAGATGCAGCTCCATATCAAGGCGGTCGCCGGGAATTACCTGCCTCTTGAAACGTACCCTGTCCATGCCCGCAAAGACAAAAAGCTTGCCGTCAAGTTCCTCCGGGGCCGTCTTTTTGGCAAAGACAATCCCTATCTGTGCCATTGCCTCCATTATAAGCACCCCCGGCATGATGGGTTCTTCCGGAAAATGACCGGTAAAACAGGGCTCATTGACAGTAATGTTCTTATACCCGCGGATAAATTTGCCAGGCTCCAGTTCCACCACCCGATCCACAAGGAGAAACGGATACCTGTGTGGAAGAAGCTTCCTGATCTCCTCTATTCCAATAACGCTCATCCCTTTTCACGCCCCTTCAATCTTTTCAATCCTTTTCTTCAACATCCTTATATCCCTTGCCATCTCAGGCAGTTTTTTCAACAGGCCCGCGACCCTCAGAAAAAGCCTGTGGGGAATGGCAGGGGAGCCTGAAAACACGCCGCCTGGCGGAATGGATGAGGCCACGCCTGACTGGGCGGCCACCATGGCGCCATCGCCTATCTTTATATGACCGACAATGCCTGTCTGGCCGCCAAGGACAACGCCATTTCCAAGTTCCGCGCTGCCTGAAATCCCTGTCTGGCTCACAATAACGGAAGCCTGGCCTATTCTGACATTATGGGCCACCATTACAAGGTTGTCGATCTTTGTGCCTGCGCCTATCCTGGTTTCACCAAGGGCAGCCCTGTCAACAGTGCTGTTGGCGCCTATCTCCACGTCATCCTCAATAACAACTATCCCTGTCTGGGGTATCTTCACGTGGCAGTTGCCGTCACGGGCATAACCAAAGCCGTCAGCACCTATAACCACGCCTGCGTGGAGAATAACCCGGCTACCTGTCCTGCATCCATGATATATGGTTACATTGGGATAAATAATGCAATCGTCGCCTATGGAGACATCATCTCCAATAAACACATTGCCATGGACATGCACCCGCTCTCCAATGGAAACCCTGTCACCAAGCACAGAGCCGGGCCCGATGGTAATTTCCTTGCCAAGCCTGCATTCCCGGCCTGTCACAACGGTTTCATGCACCCCGCCAGCCTCAAAGGGGGCCTCCTGAAACATTGCCGCTGTCCTGGCGTATGCCAGATAGGGGTCGCTGCTCCTGATGTGTGGTGTCCGGGTATCTTCATGCCAGTTCTCCGGCAGGATAAAGGCCCCTGCCCTGCTTCCCGAAACGGCGTCAGTCATGCCGGGTTTTACAGCAAAACTTATCTGTTCAGGGCCTGCAAGCTCCAGGGAAGAGATGCCGGTCACCTTCATGTCAGGGGGACCATGAAGCGCTCCGCCAGTCCTTTCCGCAATCTCCCTAAGTGTTATCGCAGGCATGTCAGAAATTTCCTCCCATGCGGAATTCCCAGTTGCTCTTGTCATCGCCAGGCGCCCTGTCAACATTGTATCCCCATTCAACCCTGAGGGGACCCATGGGAGACATCCACCTTACGCCTGCCCCAACGGACTTGCGAAGGTCGCCCACATCATAATCAGTTTCATCTTCCCACACGTTTCCCATATCAAAAAAGATAACGCCGTTAAGGCCCATATCCTTTATAAGTGGGAATATGCACTCTGTCTGGAGATACGCCATGGACCTGCCGCCTATGCGCTCGTCGGTTACAGGGTCGGTGGGGCTGATATAACCGTACTTGTAACCCCTTACGGACTCCATGCCGCCAAGATAGAACTTTTCGTATATGGGCAGTTTGCCGTCTATTTCAGTAACTATTCCCGCCCCGCCATGGATATGCCCAACCAGTTCCCACCAGATGGGATGGTAGTAACTGATGCTGGCCTCAGTCTTGAAAAAACCGCTGTCTCCGCCAAGACCCGCATACTCAAAGGCAAGGGTGTTGAGCCATCCCCGGCTGGGATTGTAATAGGCGTTCCTTGTGTCATAGGTGAAACCGAGTTCCAGGGCCCTTGTTGTCTTTATCTCCCTTGACTGCTGGATAATCACGGATGAGTTGTCTCCATAATCGCTCATGTCAGTATAATCCATCCTCACCCCGAAATTTGTGCGGAGATTGTCTGTAATGGCATAACCGAAATGAAGGGCGCCGCCTGTACTGTCCCTGGTATAGTCATCATACTCATACCGCCAGTTATAAATGTCCGCGCCAAATGAAAAATTGGTGTCACGGAAATAGGGCTCAAAGAAACTGAGCATAAAACGGTTATTGGTGGAACCGAGTATCGCCTTGAGGGTAAGGGTCTGCCCACGGCCAAGAAAATTTCTCTGGCTCACCTCTCCCATGAGCATAAGCTTGTCAACAGAGCTGTATCCTGCGCCTATGCTGAAGGTTCCGGTCTGTCTCTCCTTGACCTCCACGTTGACATTCATGTATTCGGGATCGACATCCCTGGTCGGCGTTATCTTTACATCTTCAAAATATCCGAGACGCCTGAGCCGGTCATTGCTCTTTCTGAGACCAGTGGCTGAAAAGAGACCCAGCTCCCTTATACGGAGTTCACGCCTGATAACCTTGTCCCTGGTAACGCTGTTTCCTGAAATTTCTATACGTTTGAAACGCACCTTTGGACCGGTATTGACCCGCAACATTATATTCACAACCTTTTTTTCAGGGTCTTTCCTGATATCAGGCCTTATATCAACAAAAGCAAAGCCGTTGTCAGCATATATGTCATTTATTTTCTGTATATCCTTGCGCAGCACCTCCTGGCTGAATGCCTCCTCATCCTGTATGGCAAGGTCTGACAGCAGGACAGTCTTGTCCTTGAAAAAATCCTCGTCTATATCCACCTTCCCGACCCCATACCTCTCACCTTCAAATATGGGTATGGTAACAAACAGGTCCTGCTCCTTGCGCCTGACCTTTGGACGCCCAACCTTCGCGTCAATGAAACCGTGATTGTGATAGTAGGCGCTTATTCTGCCAAGGTCCCGCTCCAGGGCGTCCCACTTGAGAACGCCGGCATCTCCCCTGACCATGCCCATGATATTTTTCAGACTTGGAGTCCACCACGGTTTCTTTTCAGACACCTCCATGATATCTTCCAGATCATCCCCATCAAAATTTTTATTGCCCTCAAAAATTATCTCCTTGACATAGACCTTCTCACCTTCACTTATCTCAAACACCACGTCAGCGGCTTCCTCTGACACCGGCTTTATATTGGCGACAACAGTGGTGCCCGCCATGCCCTTGTCAGCGTAAAGGGCCTTGATCTTTTCGGCGTTATCCTTGAGATCCTGCTCCTTGATAACAGTGTATGGCTTGACGGTCAGCACTTCCCGAATCTTCTCATCATCTATCTCGCTGTTGCCTGTTATCCTTATCTTTCTTATGGCCGGTTTTTCCCTGACAAGAAAGGTGACAACACGCCCGGACAAAGTCTCCCGGCTGTCCACCTGTATGTCATTGAAATATCCCATTGAATATACGGATTTTATATCAGAAGACACAACCTTCCGGCTGAAGCGGTCGCCTTTTTTAAGGGAAACATGCTGAAGTATCGCATCGGTTCCCACACGCCTGTTGCCCTCCACCTTTACTTCCTTGACAAGATAGGGGCGCAGTATGGCATGCCGCACCCTGGAATCAAAATCCCTGATTACAGCCCCGGAACCTCGCACACCCTGACTGAAGAAACTTGCCGGGACGCCCTCCTTGTCCAGTATGTTGAGCATGCTGAAGTCAAGACTCATGCTGTTGCCAAGCAGGGTAATACTGCCCCAAAGGGCATAGTCAACGCGGTCCTTCCAGCCACGCTTCCTTATCTCCTCAACATCATCCGGCGCTGTGCAATCCATGACCTTTACATAGTGCCCCTCTGCCTCAAGGGCATGCACAACTTCTTTTACCACCTCATCAGTAACAGACGCAGAGGCATCGGGACCAAAATAGACCGGCCTGAAAAACATGACAGAGACAGGCGGCACCCTGAAATGCTCCATGTCCTGCGAGCCATCTCCTGAAGAGACCGAATCTCCGGAGTATCCCGGCGACACATCCTGTTCCGTGGCTGACGAAGAAGACACCCCGCCTCCATAACCGACATGTTCCGGCCCTGCCGCCCAAACGGAAATGGACGAGAAGATAAAGAACAACACCCCGCACACAAATCCTGTCACAGTTCTGTTTTTATATTTCATCAATATTTTCACAAATATACCTTGTTAAAACCAGTGGTGAAAACCATAATCAACCGTCACGTCCACGCGCTTCTCATTTCATAACTTACGCATGGAATGCCGGCAAGGCGCAACAGCGGAAAAGGGGTATTTTCCAGGTGCTTTCACACATAAATCACAAACAGACAGGGCATCCCTGAAAAAACGGTCATCAAGGCTCCCTATAATATCATCAGCCGGTATCCTCCGGACAATGCTACTCACAAATCGTTACAAAAACAAGGGCGCGGCATTCTTTATCCCTCTTCCATCTTTCCATCAACCAGATGGAACCGCCGGTCCATCCTGGAAGCCAGGGAGTTGTCATGGGTGACCACAACAACCGCCGTACCATACATCTCTTTCATGGAAAACAGGAGCTCCGCCACCCTGCCTCCTGTGGCTTCATCCAGGTTGCCTGTCGGCTCGTCGGCAAGGAGCAGACCCGGTTTGCGGATCATTGCCCTTGCCAGGGCGACCCTCTGCTGCTCCCCGCCTGACAGATGGGAAATCATGTGATGCCTCCTGTGGGAAAGCCCAAGCAAGTCAAGAAGTTCCCCTGCATCATTTTGGGCGTCCCCGGCAGAAACCCCGGCCAGAAGAGCAGGCATCATAACATTTTCCAGGGCGCTGAACTCAGGCAGCAGATGATGAAACTGGAACAGAAATCCAATGGCCCTGTTTCTGAAGGCTGATATGCGGTCGTCACTCCAGGAAAAAACATCCTTCCCGAAATGAAGCACCCTTCCTGACGAAGGCGTGTCAAGGGTTCCGGCAACATGAAGAAAGGTGCTCTTTCCCACACCTGACGCCCCTGTAACAGCCACGATTTCTCCGGGGAACACCGAGCAGTTTACGCCCTTAAGGACCTTCACATCCCCGCCTTCCCCGGAGTAATGTTTGACAAGTCCCGAAATTTCAAGGACAGGAGTAAGTTCTGACAGATCAACCTCGCTTTCACGTCCCATGTGACAAGGAACGGGTACTTTCAACCCTGTCCAGCCAGGGATAAAAAACAGCCATAACGATATAAAGATACAGGAGAAATCTCTCCAGAGCCCCGGAAAGCATTGACGCGTGCCGCCGGCACGCGCAGTGGCTATCAGCTCCCGCAACCGGAACGGCGCATGGCCTCCTCAAACTCCTCCCTGGTAATCTCTCCGTTTTGAAACCGCTGTTGAAGGATGGCATACTCAGGCGGCATGGAACACGCCTGTCCCCCGGGGGATTGATCCCGCCGTTTAACCGGACGTGTAAACCAGTATGCCAGTCCGGCAAACATGACAACCATCACAATGGCAACATAAATTTCTGGCATGGTCATAACAAATTCTTCTCCTGTCTTTTTAAAACGAATATCATTCCCCGCACAGACTTTCCAGCCTCTTTTCTGAGAATCTCTTCAGCGGATTCAACAACCGCGAACCCGCAACGCCAAGCCTCCTTTTCCACAAAGGAAGGAGCATGCGTGTATCTTCCCCCGGGGCCAAGGGAAAAATCGCCCTCACCGGACCTGTCCATTTTTTCAACTGAAAAAACGGCAATACCGCCGGGTTCAAGGTGCTCCGCCATCTGGCCAAGCAGACCGGACAACCTGCCAAAGTAAACGAACACATCAGAACTGTAAATAATATCAAACTTTTTTTCAACAGGCCATTTCCCGCCAAGATCAAACTGAAACAACTCGTCATACACCTTTTTCCCGGCCGCAATCTCTAACATCCTGCCTGATATGTCAACACCCGCGAGAAATGACGCGTAAGGCCTGTACATACCGGCTCCAAGACCTGTGCCGCAACCCAGGTCAAGGATTCTCATCCCTTTCGTCAGAAAAGGCTCAACCATGCGAAACATCAGTTCAGGGGTTCTGTATTCCAGTTTTTCAACCAGGGTGGAGTCAAAATCCATGGCCGCGTCATCAAAAAGACGCCTCACATATTCTGCGGGAGCCGCGTCCGGCGCTCCTGAACCATCAATGGTCTTCAGCAAAAAGGAAGCTGTGACATTGCCGGGCTCGAGTCGCACCACCTTTTCAAGCAACACTTCCGCGTCCCCTCTCCTGCCCTCGCGCAACAGCAGGGAGCCAAGGTTGAACAGGGCGGATACATAATCGGCGTCAAGGGATATGGCCATCCGGAAGGCCTCTTCAGCGCGACCCGGCATGTCGGCCTTCTCCCTGGCCACCCCAAGGTTGTTCCAGGCTACCGCCATGCCGGGAGCGCACTCAACTGCCTGTTCAAGCATGTTGACGGCCTTACCCGTCATGCCCGCGTCAAGCATGAGGGAGCCAAGGTTGTTCCAGGCCACGCACATGGAAGGTTCGAGTTTCACAACCTTTTCATACAACCTGACGGCCTCGTCAGGCCTGCCCTGCACCTGTCTCAAACGGCCAAGGTTATACAACACGGAAGCCGACTCCCCGGCGACATTCCGCGCCTTTTCAAGGTATTTTTCAGCCATGTCAAAATCACCCTTTTCAGTCAGCACTGCGCCAAGGGCGTTCAATACCCGCGGCTGGTCCGGAGAACAGTCCAGGGCCTTTTGAAAAAGCTCGACAGCCTTATCAAGCCTGCCCTGCATACGGGCTGACGACGCGTCATAAAGCAACTGATTAATATCCTGGATATCGCCTGACATGAACTTTCAAGACCGGGTTGAATGAAACATATTGAAAAAAAAACATAAGCTGTTATTTTGAATTACCATACCGGACATGCCTTATCCGGTCAACCGGCAACAACCTGATGCTGACAGGATGTCCGCATTTTCATCTCTATCAACTACACAAAAAAATTATGCGTAAAGCTAACCTGTTAATCATTTTACAACTATTTATCTGTTACCTGCCGGTCTCTGCCATGGCAGCATCAGAAGCAAGGGAACTCAGCCTGTCCGAGGCATGCAGAATCGCCCTGGAATCAAGCCCCCTTATTCAGCAGGCAGAGGCTGCCCGAAACGCCGCGGGGGCAGAAGTTGACAGGGCTGTAAGCGCCTTCCTGCCGAAACTGGACGTAGAGGTTGGCTACAGCCACTCAAACAAGCCGCCCAAGGTCTTTTCAGACAAGCTCAACCAGCAGGAATTCGCAACGTCGGATTTTGCCATAGACCGCCTTAATGACCCGGGGTACCGGGACAACTGGGGTGCGAAATTCATATTCACACAGCCTCTCTTCAACCAGGGGAGAGAATATACCGGCTACAAAATCGCGCGTCACAAAAAGGAGATGGCCTCTATTCAGCTTGACGGCGCCAGGCAGGGCCTGCTTTACATGGTGGAGAAGGCATACTTCCAGACCCTGCTCGCGGAAAACAGGATCGAGGTGCTGCAAAAGGCGCTGGAAACCGCCAAAAAAAACGAGGCCCTTGCTGAGGCAAGGCACAAAACCGGAATGGCGCTGAAATCAGATGTGTTAAACATGGCTGTCCACAAAACCGAAACCGAAAGGGAGCTGATTCAGGCAGAAAACAATTATATGGTGGCAATGGCCTCCCTCAACAAGATAATGGGGCATTCCATGGATGCCATCTGGAAACTCAGGGATGAAGAACCGGCGCAGCAACATGCCGCAACGGACGTAGCCTGCTGGATAAACCTTGCGAAAAAGAGAAGGGCCGACCTGCTTGCCGCGCAAAAACAGCTTGAAACCGCGCATGACAGAACCCGGCAGGCAAAATTCACTTTTCTGCCATCTGTCAACCTGCATGCCATATATGACAACAACAGACATAATATCGCCCATTCAGGCGGCGATGACTGGACGATCATGGCCTCTGCATCCTTCAACATATTTAACGGACTGGGAGACAGGGCCGCGGTCGCATCGGCAACTGCCAGGGAAAAAGAGGCGGAAGCAGCCCTCAAAGAGGCCGGCACAAAGACGGAACTTGAGGTACGCAAGGCATTTTACAACCTGCAGAATCGTATAAAACAGCTTGAAGTAATGGAGAAATCCGTTGCCCAGGCAGAGGAAAGCCTGCGCATCATTGCCAGGCGTTACAGCAACGGTCTTGCCCTTATAGTGGAACTCCTTTCAGCAGACACAGTGCTTAAAAAAGAAAAACTCAGGGAAGCGCGGGCAAGATTTGACGTAAGACTGGCATGGAGCGGGCTCAGGTGGAGCGCCGGGGTCCTGGGGGCAGAAAACGCTCCCCCTGACATCTGCTCCACGTCCCTGGCGGAACCCGGACTTCACAACTCAGAACCGGAGAGGTAATACATGTTTGGAAACAGGTATATTGCGATTTTAATATTAGTTACTTTCTGCTCCCTTACGGCAGCCGGATGCGGAAACCGGAAGGAAGACTCCTCACAGAGCCGGGGCATTGGGCATTCTGTGGTAAAGGCCGAAACCGCCATGGCTGTCAAGGCCTCGCTGCCGGAAACCAGGTCATTTACAGGGACGGTGAAATCCAAGGTTTCTGTAGAACTTGCTTCAAAATTGCCTGGCAATATAAGCGACGTCCCTGTGGACGCAGGAGACCAGGTGAAGGCAGGTGATGTGGTCATCAGGATTGACGACACTGATGTGAAGGCGGGCATAGCCGCCCTTGAAGCGTCAATAAAAGGGACCCTTGATGAGAAAAAGGCTGTTTCCGCAAATTACCTGTATGCCAAAAGCACGTTGGAAAGGATAAAAAAACTGTTCAGTGAAGAAGCCGCCACAAGGGATGAACTGGACCGCGCCGAATCGCAATTCAACAATCTGGCCAGCCGCATGTCAGCCCTTGACGCCAGGGTAGCCACCATCGCGGCAAAACTTGAGGCGGCCCGCAACCAGTTGAAATACCTTGTTATCAAATCCCCGGTTAACGGGAAGGTGGTAAAACGCAATGTAGATCCGGGCACCTATGCCAATCCGGGCATGCCGCTCATTGTCATTGACAGCAGCGATGACGGGCAGTGGTTCGAGGCAGACATTGACAGCAGCCTTGCCGACGTTGTCCGGCCGGGAACCAGGGCGGTCATCTCCATTCCAGGCAAGGGGCTGAACCTGGAAACCGCAATAACCAAGGTCAGTGAGAGGATAGACAGGGGCAGCATGACATTCAGCATACTGGTTGACACAGGCAACGCTGGTCTCACCCCCGGCGAATTCGGCAGGATTCGCATAACAACCGGCACGGTGGACAAGACCCTGATACCTGCCAGGGCGGTAATAGACCTTGGCGGTCTCAGGGGGGTCTTTACTGTCAATGGCAAGGGCCTTGCCGAATGGCGGGTTGTCAGGACAGGCAACAGGTGGCTGTGTGACAAAAACGCCAACCGGTGTTTTCCCCGGGAGACCTCAGCGGAAAAGAGACAGGATGCCTCTCTGTTCCTTGAAGCCCTTGCCGGCGTTACTCCTGATGAAAAAATCGTCGTTTCCAATCTTGATATGGTGAAAGAGGGTTGCCGCATTGAATAATTCCAGCAATACGCCGCACCACAAGGCATCCTTTCTGAGGGCCTTGACAGGGGCCTTTGTAACTTCAAAGCTGACCCCCCTTGTCATAATGTTCAGTTTTCTCCTTGGGGCCTTCGCAATATACATGACCCCAAGCGAGGAAGAACCGCAGATAGTTGTTCCCATGATAGACGTCCTGGTATCCATGCCGGGCGCGTCGCCCAGGGAGATTGAAAACAGGGTAATTTCCCCCATGGAAAAACTGGTCTGGGAGGTGCCGGGCGTGGAGTATGTCTATTCCACCGCCATGGAAGGCAGGGCCATGACCATTGTACGATTTCTCGTTGGAGAGGATACAGAGGAGAGCCTGGTCAAACTCTATGACAAACTCTATTCACATTTTGACTGGATACCCCCGGGATGCAGCAAGCCCCTGCTTAAACCCCACTCCATAGACGATGTCCCCATTGTCAGCCTGACCTTCTGGTCTGACAGCTACACTCCCATGGAGATAAGAGAACTTGTCGCCAGACTTGATGAGGAAATCCGCTCCATTGAGGGGATAAGCTCAACATTCATCAAGGGCGGCCTTGGACGTGAAGTGAGGGTCGAACTGAATCCACCGGCCCTGGCCGCGGCAGGTCTGGACGCATCGGATGTTGTCCGGGCCATGCGAAGCCAGAACCAGGCCTCATGGATATCCAACGTCACAGGTGACAACAGGACATTTTCCCTGAAACTGAACAATTTTTTTGAGACGCTGGATGATGTAAAAAATGCTGTCATAAAGGTACATGACGGGGTTCCCGTAACACTGGGCATGGTTGCGGAGATCAAGGACGGCCCGGCCAGACCGGAATCATACGTCTTTATAAGCGCCGGGGCGGGCCATGAAGCAAAGGAAGGCATGCGTGAACTGGCATCCGGAAGCGCACGTCCCGCGGTAACACTGGCAATCGCCAAACGCAAGGGGCGCAACGCCACTGAACTTGCCAACAGGGTGCTTGACAAGATAGAAAAGATGAAGGGTTACCTGATTCCGGCAAACCTGCATATTGTGGTTACAAGGGATTATGGCGAAACCGCCAAGGACAAGTCAGACGAGCTCCTGGAGCACCTTGCCCTTGCCACTATATCAGTGGCCATACTGATGGCCCTTCTCCTTGGCGTAAGGGCGAGTCTCGTTGTGCTGGTCGCGATACCTGTAACACTGGCCTTTACCCTGTTTATTTACTATGTTTACGGCTACACCCTCAACAGGGTGACTCTTTTCGCCCTTATATTCTGCATCGGCATACTTGTTGACGACCCCATTGTCGGGGTGGAAAACATAGTACGTCACATACGTCTTCCGGAAAACAGGGGACGATCCTTCAGACAGATAATAATCGACGCCGTGGTGGAAGTGGGAAGCCCGCTTGTCCTTGCCACATTTACGGTAATAGTGGCCATACTTCCCCTGGCCTTTGTCCGGGGGCTCATGGGGCCATACATGCGGCCAATGCCTGTGGGAGCATCTGTGGCCATGTTTCTTTCCATGATTATTTCCTTCATAATCACCCCATGGACAGCCTATCATGTGCTTGGAAAGGATATTGAACACAAGGAGGAAAAGGAAGGCCGGCTGGACAGGATATACCGCTGGGCAATGGGACACCTTATCCTGAATCCGTGGCACAGATGGCTTTTCCTCGGTTTCATGGCGGTCATATTCATGGCATCCTGCTCCCTGATATATTTCAAGGTGGTCAAGGTTAAGATGTTGCCCTTTGACAACAAAAGCGAGTTCCAGGTGATAATCAACATGCCTGAAGGCACATCCCTTGAACAGACAGCCAGGGTTGCCAGGGAACTGGGCGATGTCCTTGCCTCTGAAGAGGTGGTGACAGACTGCGAGATGTATGTAGGCACCGCATCTCCGTTCAATTTCAACGGCCTTGTGCGTCATTATTACATGCGCAGCGGGCCGGAAGTGGCTGACATACAGGTAAATCTCCTTCCCAAACAGATGCGTGATGAACAGAGTCATGATATTGCGAAACGCATAAGACCCAGGCTGAACGAGGTTGCCGCCAGGTACGGGGCCCGTATCGAGGTAACGGAAATCCCGCCCGGCCCGCCGGTGCTCCAGACCCTGGTGGCGGAAATATATGGCCCTGACTATGACAAGCAGATCAGGCTTGCCAGACAGGTAATGGATATTTTCGAAAAAACCGATGGGGTGGTGGATGTTGACTGGTACATGACCGACCCGCAGAAAGAGGTGCGGATACGCATTGACAGGGAAAAGGCCGCAAGGGCCGGCATCTCGCCTGCAAGGGCCCTTGAGGTCCTGGCAACGGCAGTGGCAGGCAAAGAGGCGGGACTGCTCCATGTGGCTGACTACAGGGAAGATGTGCCTGTCACTGTCAGGTGGCCTGAAAAAGACCGCTCCTCCCTGGACAGTCTCAAGGACATAAAGATAAGAAGCATGGACGGGCGGCATCTCACAACCGTGGCGGAGATATCCACCATTGAGGAAACAACCATATCACATCCGATATATCACAAGAATCTCAAACCGGTCGTATATGTGACCGGCGACGTGGCAGGGGAAACTGAAAGCCCTGTATATGCCATCCTTGCCATGAACAGCGTGCTGGAACAGATGAAAACGCCCTCTGGCAAAAACCTCAACATCTACTACACTGAACAGCCCTTCTCTTCAGAAGAGTGGGCAATGAAATGGGATGGGGAATGGCATGTCACCTATGAAGTGTTCAGGGACATGGGGGCTGCCTTTGCAGTGGTTATTGTCCTGATATTTGTCCTGGTTGTGGGGTGGTTCAGGTCATATTCAGTGCCCCTGGTCATACTCTCTCCAATACCCCTCTCCCTTATTGGCATTATCCCGGCGCACGCCCTGATGAACGCGTTTTTCACAGCGACCTCGATGATAGGCTTTATTGCCGGAGCCGGCATCGTTGTGCGAAACTCCATTATCCTTGCTGATTTCGTGGAGCTGAGGATATCCGAGGGGATGTCCATGGAGGATGCGGTCATAGACGCCGGTGCGGTCAGGTTCCGCCCGATGCTCCTTACATCTTCTGCGGTTGTGGTGGGTTCCATTGTAATACTCTTTGACCCGATCTTTCAGGGCCTTGCCATCTCTCTCATGGCTGGAGAGATTGCGGCCACCATCTTTTCAAGGATGGTGGTGCCGGTGCTCTACTACCTTGACCACAGGATCAAGGCAGAAGGCAGGCTGGTATTCTGACATCTTATCAGGACCTGTTTTCATGTCATGCATCAAGGACAGTTCAAATGTCCATGAAAAACAGCCACGCCCGATTCCATGCCCACTGACATGACATCAAGCCTGGACATGTGGCAACTGTTTGCCGGCATAGGACTTTTTCTCCTGGGCATGACCATCCTGGAGGAGTCCATAAAAACCGCTTCCGGAAATACATTCAGGCGCATCATAAGACATTCCACAGACGGCATATTCAAATCCGTTGGCAGCGGGGCCTTTGTAACAGCCGTCATACAGAGCAGTTCAGCCGTATCGTTAATGGTTCTCGCCTTTGCGGGAGCGGGCATGATGACCATGGAAAACGGTATCGGCATAATCATCGGCTCAAACCTCGGCACGACCTTCACTTCATGGATAGTGGCCCTGCTTGGCTTCAAACTTGACATTGAACGCCTTGTGATGCCTGTACTTGCCCTTGGCGGAGCGGGCGTGGTGCTGTTAAATTCATTTCCGGCAATAGCCAAGGCAAGCCGGATGCTGGCCGGGTTCGGGATTCTGTTTCTGGGACTTGGCTACATGAAGGAGAGCGTGGATGTCGTGGCGCGCAACTTTGACTTCGCTTCACTGCCCATGCACGGGCATCTGTTTTACCTTGCGGTTGGCATTGCCCTTACGGCCATAATGCAATCAAGTTCCGCAAGCATTGCCATATTCCTCACAGCCCTGAACAGTCACATCATAACCTTTGATGACAGCGTCATACTCGTTATCGGGGCCAATATCGGCACTACGGTTACAGCCCTGCTCGGCTGCATAGGCGGCACCAGAATCAAATTCCGCATAGGTTTGAGCCACCTTGTCTTTAACCTCGTA
>CAYXYO010000175.1:0-10156 GCA_964469365.1 uncultured Desulfobacterales bacterium
CGTCCGTCATAATAACAGGCAGTCCGCAAAACATGGCCTCAAGCATGGCAATGCTCCAGCCTTCAATAAGTGAGGGGAGGACAAATGCGTCAGCCATTCTGTAATAACAATGTATATTCCCTGCAAACCCCTCAAACCGCACAGCCTCCTCAACGCCAAGTTCCCGGACTCTCTGCCTCAACAACGAGGCAAAAGGCCTGTCACTCTCTCCACCAACAAACAGCACCTTTACCTCCGGGAACTCGTCAAGAAGCCCTGGCAGGACATTGACAACCCTCTCCTGGCCCTTGGCCCGGCTTATTGAAGCCACACAGATAAAGAGATAATCTCCATCCCTGATATCAAGTTCAGCCCGTTTCAGGCAAGCAGTCTCTTTTTTACGTTCTTCCCATCCGGATATGTCAATACCATTTGGAATAACCTCGATCTTTTCTGGGGGAACATGCATCTTCCTTTCAACAAACCGGCCTGCGTCACTGGAGACAGCCACATATCCTGACACAAACCTGTCGGTAGCCCTGAACTCGCCAAGGATATCCGGCGCAAGCCATGAATATATGTTGTGGATAAAGGAGACAACCGGCACCCCGCAGGCAGCGGCAATAGCCGAGCCGAAAAAGGAAAAATGGGTGTTTACAATATCCACGTCATAATGGGAAAACAGTTGTCTGTACGCCTCTTTTTTGTTGGAGGCAGGCAGCACCTCCACAACTATATTTTCTGATTCGGCAAGCCTGTCAGCCACTTCACCGCCGCTTTCAATACATGCAACAACTACCCTGTGACCTGCCCTGGCAAACCCTACGGCAATGTCATACACAACCTGTTCAAGGCCTCCTGCGTCAAGATGGGTTACCTCAACAAGAATGGTAAGAGCACTACCCATGGCGCAAGACGCCTGCCCATCTTCCACGCAAAAGGGGAGGAGCTCTTCGCTGCTGCCCTCCATGAGCAAGGTGAATTTCTCATCAAGTATGTTTTCAAGCTCTTCCAGATTGGAAGGAGGATATTTCTTGAATCTTTCCCTGAGAACATGCCAGTAATGCAGGACGACCTCAGGCCGTCTATCTTCATAAAGAACAGGGAAAATATCTACAGGCTCAAGGTCAAGCACAGCCTTTTTCAAGACTCGCGCCCTTTCCTTTTCAGTCTCTTCCGATGCCCTGAAAGTCTGATTTCCTCCATGCCAGCGGTATTCAAGAAGTTTCTTTGGCATAATGGCGATGTCGTGTTTTTTCAGTATCCTGAACCACAAATCGTAGTCCTGCATAAATATGCATTCAGGATCAAAGCCACCGAGTTCCCTGATAATATCCGTACGAACAAGCACCGAGGGAGCCGCCACAAAATTGCGTTCAAACAACATTTGAAGAAACTCAGACCTGTTGGCAGGCTCGCATAAAAACCACGCCTCCATCCTCTTGTCATCAAGGGGATTGCCACGGGCATCAATCAGTTGCTGAAAAGTCGCCAGGGCCGCTATTCCAGGATTGTTCTCAAGAAAATCTGTCTGGAAATGGAGTTTTTCAGGCAAAAAACGATCATCGGATGGAAGAAAACCGAAATAACGTCCCCTGGCATGTTCAAGACCCCGGTTCAAGGTCCTGCTAAGGCCGATATTGTCCTGATGATAAACCGTTACGGATGGATGGCCACCGTATTCATCAACAATGACCGGAGTATGGTCTGAGGAACCATCATCAATAACAAGAAGCTCAAAATCAGTAAAAGTCTGTTCAAGAACGCTCTCTATGGCTGAACGGACATATCTTTCATGATTGTATGCAGGAATAACTATTGTAACCGCAGGAAAACCGCCTGCCTTTTCCATAATTTTTCTCGCCTTTGTCTAAAACTTTATGTGGTCAACAATCAAACTGCCATCAAACCCGCAACGTTATAACAACCTGCAACCCTGCACAATATATCCAACCCCGGGACACCAGCCTAAAGCACATCGGCAAAATGGGGTTTCAGTTTCTGAAAGAGGACCGCTCCGACAACAAATATAAAGATGGTAACAGACCAGAAATAGAGGGTCAGCCATGGATAATGCCAGAATGGCACAAAATATATAAAGGAATCCCTGTACCCCTGAACAAGATAAAAAACAGGGTTCAGCTTTATCCATCCCTGAAGATCAGGAGGCATTATATTTATATCCCAGAATATCGGAGTGGCCCAGAATCCTATTTGCAAAAATACAGCGACCACCTGTCCTGTATCCCTGATAAACACATTCAGAGCGGAAAGCCCCCACCCAAGACCCAGCACAAGCACAATCATGCAGAAAAGATAGTAAAATGCCTGGAAAAACCAGAGGCTGAAAGGCATCTGCTGGAACAGTATCAAAAGAAATAGCACTGACAGGAATACGGCGTGGGTAACCAGACATGAAAGAATTTTTATAAACGGCAGTATCTGTGAGGGAAAAACTGTTTTCTGAATCAGGTTGGCATTTGCGGTCACCGCTCCGGAGCTGCCGCTTACGCTTTCAGCAAAGGCGAACCAGATAGCCATTCCTGCGGTAAGCCACACTACAAAGGGCACATCATGAACCGGCTGCACCTTGAAGCCTATGCTGAACACAACCCAGAACACGCATATCAGGGCAAGGGGATGTATGAAAGACCACAGGAACCCGAGAAACGAGCCTATATACTGGCTGGCAATATCCCGGCGCACCATGGATATTATCAGATACTTGTGTGAAAGTATCAGTCTGAGAAAATTAAAAAGGCTTTTCATGTATAACTTCATGCCTGAACGAGGCTGAACAAGCTCCCTTTCCAGCCGCCAGGCTTCTCTCCATTCACAACCTGTTTTTTTAAAGGAAAAACAGTCCGGATTTGCCGAAATTCCGGCGCATGATCATTGCCGCCCCTGCCCCGGCGGCTCAACATGCAGGTTTAGTAACTGTATTCCTGTTAAAAGTCAACAGGACAATTCTAATGTTGCTCCAAAAGAAAGTTGCTGATATCCTGACATTGCTGTAATCAGTCATGTAACCAGCAGCAAAGACGAAAAGAACAACCAATAACAGATGGAAACAACATAACAATGGCCACCAACCCAACACATACTGAGCCAGGGATCTCAAGGACCGCCAGGGAGGCAGGGGGCATCCTGACTGCGGCCCTCGCCATGTTCACAGCCGCGGCCTTTACAAGTCACATACTACACAGCGGGACCGGCCACATTCAACATGACAACTGGATGGGACCGGCCGGAGGGCACCTTGCCGGATTCCTCATGGACATATTCGGTTATGCCACATGGATAATAATTTTCCTCATGTTTCTCACAAGCTGGAAACTGTTCAGGCCGGGGCGGCACAAAAGGGCCTTCTTCAGGAATTTCACAGGCTGGAATCTGGTGGTACTGTCCGCCGCGACCCTTGCGGAACTCCTTGTGCCTGCGCACTCCATTCAGCCAGGAGGGATATCCGGAATGCTTGTCAGCACATTCCTTTCCAGGTGGACAGGCGCGGCAGGCACATTCCTTACATGCGCCACAGCCCTGCTTGCCGGACTCGTAATAGCCACTCCCTTTTCCATTGAAGGGACGGCAGGCGCAATTCGCAACTTCCTTGTCAGGCGTAAAAAGAGAGGGCCAGCCAGAGATGAAGAAAAGCCGGACACTGTCAAAATAACACGGGAAAAGTTTTCAGTAAAAAAGGCAGGACCTGAAAAGAGGGACAACATGGAAGAAGGAGGCGATGAACCGGTTATTGCCGAACCTCTCAGCAGGGCGGAGAGGAAAAAGGCAAGGAGAGACGAGGAAAAGGATGATGAAAAACAACAATTTGAGATAACTCCTGTAAAAGGCAGTTTCAAACTTCCGCCCCTCTCATTTCTGACAGAACCACCGGCCGAACAGATAGAAACAGACAGGGATGTGTACCTTGCCAATGCCGCGGCCCTTGAACAGAAGCTCCAGGACTTTGGCGTGGCAGGCAAGGTTGTGGAGATATCCCCCGGTCCTGTTGTAACCATGTATGAATTTTCCCCTGCGCCTGGCATAAAAATCAACAAGGTGGCGTCCCTGTCGGATGATCTTGCCATGGCCCTGAAGACCCACAGTGTCCGCATAGTCGCCCCCATCCCCGGAAAGGCGGTCATAGGCATTGAACTTGCCAACGCAAAAAGACAGATGGTATATCTGAAGGAGATACTTGAGAGCGACATGTTCCGGGAGAGCAAGGGGGCCCTTCCCATGGCCCTGGGCCATGATATCGTAGGCCATCCGGTGGTGACCGACCTGGCAAAGATGCCGCATCTGCTCATTGCCGGCGCCACAGGCACTGGCAAGAGTGTCGGCCTCAACGCCATGATCTGCTCCCTGCTCTACAGGCACGGCCCTGACATGATGCGAATACTCATGATAGATCCCAAACGCATTGAACTTTCCCTTTATGACGGCATCCCTCACCTCATTCACCCTGTTGTGAGCGAACCCAAGGAGGCTACCCGGGCGCTGAGATGGGCCGTTCTGGAGATGGAGCGCCGTTATCATCTCCTTGAAGAGGCCCAGGCCCGGAACCTGGCCGGGTACAACAAGAACGCTGAAGAGCCCCTGCCCCTTCTGGTAATCATCATTGACGAGCTTGCTGACCTGATGATGGTATCGTCAAAGGAGGTGGAAAGCGCCATTGCGAGACTTGCCCAGATGGCGAGGGCAGCGGGGATTCACCTGATGATAGCCACCCAGCGTCCGTCTGTTGACGTGCTGACAGGGCTTATAAAGGCCAATTTCCCGGCGCGCCTCTCCTTCAAGGTCTCATCAAAGGTGGACTCCCGGACAATACTTGACACCATGGGCGCTGAAAACCTGCTGGGCATGGGAGACATGCTTTTTCTGCCTCCTGGTTCGTCGTTCCTTAACAGGATACACGGGGCATATGTGGCAGAGGATGAAATCGTAAAGATAGTTGAATTTCTGAAGGCCCAGGGCGAACCCGACTACGATCCTGCCGTGGTTGAGCCTGTTCCGGGTGAAGAGAGCAGCGGCCCGGAACAGGGTGGAGATGAACCTGTGGACAGCAGGTATGATGAAGCTGTCGAGATAGTGGCAACAACCGGGCAGGCATCCATCTCCGGGCTTCAAAGGAGACTGAGGGTAGGATACAACAGGGCTGCCAGGATGATTGAGCAGATGGAAAGGGACGGCATTGTAACGCCCACTGACGGCATGGGCAGAAGACAGGTTATAGCAAGGAGCGGCAGGGAAGACGAAATGTAAGGCGCCCTGAAAAAGCGGGACATTGATTCATGGCAAGCGGCAGGGGAAACAGCATGTCCTGATAGCTGCGATTCTTTTCATTTCGGAAACCAAATGAAAATGTGCCGCAAAGAGATTATCCCGGGGCGTGCTGTCATTGGTTAGCGGGTCTTTCTGAACACGGCAAGAAAACCGTCCTTTCTGTCAGGAGGGAAACGCTCCTTCATCTCAAGCGATTCCCATGAAAGCCCTGCCCCAAGGCGGGAGTAATCCATCATTGCCATGAAATTATAAGGCTCGAACACATGAAAGTGTATGTTTATTCCCATGCCACTGGCCACCATATCATGAAAATGGAGGTTGCAGTTCACCCTCAGCCTGCGGGCCTCTTCATGGGAAAGCCCGGCGTTCATGCGGCTTATGTCCACCTTTTCGGTAAATTCATCAATATGGGTCGGATCGCACTCGTTACATCCCCTTTCATAATCTTCAACAAGGTGTTCAAGGGATGTGCGTTCTCTCATGTGGTCAAAGGTAAATCTGGCGTCAGGCACCACCATGTAAAGCACCCCCCCCTTTTTCAGAAGGGAATGCCACTCCTGCAATGCGAGAAGTGGATTGGGCAGGTGTTCTATCAGATGAGACGAGACAATATAGTCAAGGGACCCAGGGGGAAAGGGCAGATGAATCGCATCACTTACCACGTCAACAAGGCACGGTTCGCCAGCGAACTCCACGAACCTGTCAATATATACAGGAGAGATGCCCGGCACAGGCAGCCTGTGGGCCCCTATCTCAATGCCAAGGCCCTTCAGGGCATATCCCTTTTTACAGGACCCGGGGAAAAAACGTCTCACAACAGGCAGGGAACGTATCCTGTTCAGCATATCATGTCACCTGAAAGATAGCGTATCTCGCCGCTGTTTACCCTTATCACCTCATTGTCATCCACGGCAAGAAGGAGGGCGCCGTCATCATGAAGCCCCATGATTACCGCCTCGGTTTCAGGGGCCATTTCCACATCATGTCCGTAGACCACCCTTCTGCCAACATCATCAGACATAAGCCTGAAGCTGGTCACAACAGGATTTGCCGGACTGCCGTCCGGGTCTTCCCCGGCGCTGTCAGCCTCCCATTTGTGGAGTTGCGCGAACTCAAGGGAGAGGCGGGCAATGATATGGGCCCCAAGGGAAACAATATCCCACTGGCATCCGGTTTCCAGGGCAAGGGAAGAGGCGCATGGCAGATGGTCAGGAAACCTGTGGATATTCACATTGACACCCATGCCTATGAGTATATATTCCTGACCGGCGTCAGGGCACCATACCGATTCAGCCAGAATGCCGGCAACCTTTCTGTCCTTTACCAGAATATCATTGATCCACCTTGGCCTTGCCTCAACGCCCCAGCTCCTGAGGACCCCGGCCACGGCCGTGCCAGCCGCCAGGGTATAGAGCCCCCTGTTTTTCCGCGTGAGTTCAGGAAAGATGGCAACACAGAGGTAGAGGCCACCCTCAGGGGCCCACCATATACGCCCCATGCGCCCCCTGGAACCTGCAAGCGAACCGGCCCACCAAACAATGCCTGACGGCATGTCCCGTCCCCTGCCATCCTCTTTCAGTATCTCACGCCTTGCAAGCTCCATGAGTCTTCCGGCCCTTGCGTGACGCCGTATGGTATGCCCCATGAAGCGCGCTCTGCGCGCAAGCTCATCAGAACCGCCCTCTCCCCTCTCAATAAGAGAGATATCTTCATGCCTGTAACAATCCACAAGGTAGGCTGTTATGTTACTGCCCATAACACAGAATCACCACCAAGGTTGAATCTCCGCTGAAACGGCGTCACAGCCCTGTTTTTTCGGTTTCATTCAAAGGGAATCCCTTGATTTGAATCTCTTTATTGCATGTTCTTTGTGGAGAGACGGCTGAAACGCTGTCACGCGGCGCACCTGGCCGTTATGAAATCCGCAAGCTCCGCGGCAACGTGATTTATCCTCTCCTCGTTGTCTCCCTCGACCATAACCCTGAGCAGGGGCTCTGTTCCCGAGGGGCGTACAAGGATGCGCCCCTTGCCTTCAAACTCCTTTTCAAACCCCTCAATCACACCTGACAATCCTTCTATCTCATGGACCTCCCTGCGTTCAGACACCTTTACGTTAACCAGGGTCTGGGGAAAATTCTCCATTACGGTCTGGAGCTCCGAAAGGGGACGCCTTGTGCGCTGCATTACAGTAAGGAGCTGAAGGGCCGCAAGGATCCCGTCCCCGGTTGTGATGTAATCAAGGAATATCAAATGGCCGGACTGTTCGCCGCCAAAGTTGTAGCCTTTCTCCCTCATGGCCTCAACCACATAACGGTCTCCCACGTCTGTCCTGACAAGGCGTCCGCCAAGGCCCTGAAGGGCTATGTCAAGCCCCATGTTGCTCATTACCGTGGCAACCACAGTGTTATAGTTGAGCGTCCTGTTTTCTATCATGTATTTTGCACAGATTGCCATGATATGGTCGCCGTCAACAATGTTTCCCTTCTCGTCAACCACTATAAGCCTGTCCCCGTCCCCATCCAGGGCAACGCCCATGTCAGCGTCATGCTCAAGCACTGCGTGTTTCAGGGCCTCCGGATAGAGGGCCCCGCATCCATCATTTATGTTTATGCCGTTTGGCGAGACCCCGGTCTTCACAACATCCGCGCCAAGCTCCTCAAAGACCAGGGGGGCGACCCCGTATGTGGCGCCGTTCGCGCAGTCAAGGACTATTTTAAGGCCGTCCAGGGTAAGCTCCTTGGGAAAGGTATGCTTTAGAAAGACAATGTACCTTCCCCTGGCGTCATCTATCCTGAACGCCTTGCCCACGTCCCTGCCGGTGGGCTGATGCTCCGCAAGGGCGTCAGAGTCCATCAGTTCCTCGATACGCGCCTCCTGATGATCCGGCAGTTTGAAACCGTCCCTTGAAAAAAGTTTTATTCCGTTGTCATGATAGGGATTATGGGAAGCTGATATTACAATTCCGGCATCTGCCCTCATGCTTCCCGTAAGAAAGGAGATGGCAGGAGTAGGCATGGGGCCGACAAGCAGCACGTCAACACCCATGGAACATACGCCGGCGGTTATGGCGTTTTCAAGCATGTAACATGAAAGACGGGTATCCTTTCCGATAAGCACCCTGTGACGCCGTTTGTTCTTGCCTTCCCTGAACAGATAGGCAACGGCCCTGCCTGCCTGCATTGCGACCTCAATTGTCATTGGATGGACATTGGCCATCCCCCTGATTCCATCGGTTCCGAAAAGTTCTCTCATAAAATTCCCCTGATATAATCAAACTGGTACAGGCAACAAATAAAAACAACAGGTCACTCCGCCTGTTCCGCAGGAGCGTCCCTGTCCCCTCCGTCCCTGCCGAGCAGGTCAGTGCGGTATATTTCAAGTATGGACATGCAGAGCGCCGTAAGGATCGGCCCAAGGACAAGTCCTATCATGCCAAGCAGATGCAGCCCACCGAGAATGCTGAAAAAAAGGAACATTGAATGAAGCTGTGTCCTGCCGCTGATAAGCCAGGGACGCAGAAAATAGTCGATCTGGCTTATGACAAGTATGGAAAAAAGGAGCAGGATGGCGCCCTTGAGATAAAATCCTCCCAGAAACAGGTAAAGGGTTGCGGGAAGCCAGACAATGGCAGTACCCACCATTGGAATAAACGTGCCCAGCCCCAGGATAAGTCCCCACAGAAGGGGAGCTGAAAAACCCAGGGCCCACAGGATGCCGAATCCTACGCCTGCCTGTATGGCGGCAGTCAGGACATTGCCGTAGAGGGTTGCTGAAAGCACATCGGAAGTGAGCTGGATAAAGTTACCGGCAGAGACGCTGTTCATGGGAAGGAGTTCCTTGAAGGAATCGAGCATTTTCCTTCCGTCGGTAAAAAGATAGAAAAGCGTTACAAGCATGAGGGCGGACTTGAAAATGATCACAGCCACGTTCTTGAACAGTGTGGTCCCCTGTTTCAGGAAAAAATCTCCTGTATTCTGGGACATGCCCACGATGGTCTCGTTAATGGCCTGCTCATTGATTTTCAGGGTCTCCATGACCCGCGCCGCCACTGTATGCAGGAGCGGAAACCTGGCGCTGTCAGGGATAACGCTGAAATGACCTGACTGCACATAGTTCATGACCTCGGCATAGACCCTTAGCGCCTCTGACGTGAGGCTGCCAAGGAGCACAAATACGGGAATAATGATGAATGCCGTTATCATTATGCACATGCCTATGGCAGCCAGGGAGTTGTATCCCCGGCAAAACGCGGCAAAACGCGTATAGACAGGATAAAAAAAGAGGGCGAGTATAATGGCCCAGGCTATGGGCTCAATAAACGGGATGTAGATTATCACCCCGAGAAGGAGTATCAAACCGGCAAGCACAGATGCCAGGGTCGTGGTAACACGGGCCTGTATGCCGTTAAGGGCCTTTTCTCTTTTCTCTTTCATAAACGGGAACGCCTAACACTCCTTTACCGGCTTCAAGGCATTTTCAGCCGCCGCACAGTTCTTCCAGCCGGGATGTCATGTCTGATATGTCAATGCCCACATCTCCTGCAAAGTCAAGCAGGTCGTCCAGGGAGCAGTTTATGGAAGAGCCGCGCCTGCCTGAGCTGACATCGTCAAGCTCCCTTTCCAGAAAACTGCGCAGGGCGTCAGCCACCTCCTGCCTGAATTCTCCCAGTTCAATCCCTTCCTTCCCGGCAAAGGACTTCAGCCTTTGCCAGTTCACAAGGCTCCTTGCCGGCCCACGGTATATCCTCTTGTCCCTGTTCCTGGGATTCAGGTCGCGCAGCGTGATGAACCTGTACCGCTCATACACCGCATTCACAAGGGGAGCGACAAGTTCCGGGGACAGGCTTCCAAGTCCAGGGCCTTCCGGATCCCGGGAAAGATAGTAACGACACCCC
>CAYXYO010000176.1:0-8638 GCA_964469365.1 uncultured Desulfobacterales bacterium
TTATTTACAACCACGCTTTGAGAAAAAGCAGCAGTACTTTTCAGGGCCATTATTATCGGGGCCGTTAACTCAGTCGGTAGAGTATCTGCCTTTTAAGCAGAGAGTCACTGGTTCGAGCCCAGTACGGCCCACCACTAAAACAGAACAAAACGTCCCCATCGTCTAGCCCGGTCCAGGACACCGGCCTTTCACGCCGGCAACACCGGTTCAAATCCGGTTGGGGACGCCATATTGCAGGCAGTCTTTTCAGAAAGACTGCCTTTTTTATTTTTACAGGCCGCCATTAAAATCTTCAGGGACTTCTGATTCCGCGCAGGACATCCCTGCAAAACAGCGCAGACAATACATCATCCGAAACGTCCAGTGATATAGTCTTCAGTAAGCTGGTGCCTGGGGTTGGTAAAAATCTGTTCGGTCTGCCCCACCTCTATAAGGTCGCCAAGATGAAAATAGGCTGTCCTCTGGGAAACCCGCGAGGCCTGCTGCATGGAGTGGGTAACTATTACAATGGTGAACTGCTCGCGCAGCTCTGCTATCAACTCCTCGATCCTTGCGGTGGCAATGGGGTCAAGGGCGGAACACGGTTCGTCCATGAGTATTATCTCAGGACTTACGGCAATGGCCCTGGCGATACAGAGCCTCTGCTGCTGGCCGCCCGACAGTCCGGTTCCCGGCTGGTCAAGCCTGTCGCTTACCTCATCCCACAGCCCCGCCCTCTGGAGGGACACCTCCACTATCTGGTCAAGCTCCGCCCTGGACTCGGCAAGGCCGTGTATCTTCGGCCCGTATGCGATATTTTCATATATGGATTTTGGAAAGGGGTTAGGCTTCTGAAAGACCATGCCAACCCTGGCCCTGAGGGGCACAACGTCCACTTCCCTGTCATATATATCCTCGCCGTCAAGCCGTATCTCACCAGTTACCCTGCATATGTCAATGGTGTCATTCATCCTGTTGAGACACCTGAGAAAGGTTGACTTGCCGCAGCCTGAAGGCCCTATCATGGCAAAGACCTCATTGGTCCCTATGTCAATGGTCACGTCCTTGATGGCGTGCTTGTCCCCGTAATAGACATTGACATTCCTGCAGGTCATACGTGGATTGTCAACAAACAGTTCGCCCACGGTCTTTCTGTCATCACGCTCAACAAGGGTGTTTTTCATAAGTTCTCTCCATGTGTAATGATGGATGCAAGGAGACCTTTAAAACGCGGGATTCCTCCCGCGTCAGCAATCTTACAGTTTCAAATCAACAAGCTCAAGGGCGTCATGTCGAAATTTTGCCCTTTCATCATCAGGCATGGGAATAAGCCCCCTGTCCGCGAGATAACCGTCCTCACCCCATGCCTTTTCGCTGGTAAACTCCTTTACATACTCCATCATGCCGGGAATCATCTTGACATGGGCCTTTTTGACATAGAAAAAAAGCGGACGGGATACAGGATATGAACCGTCGGCAATGCTTTCAAACTCAGGGGCAACGCCTTCCACCAGCGAGCCCTGTATGGTATCCTGATTTTCTTCAAGAAAAGAGTAACCGAATATGCCGGCTGCATCAGGGCTTGCTATCAGTTTCTGAACAATCAGGTTGTCGTTTTCACCTGCCTCCACATACGCCCCGTCTTCCCTGACCGTATGACATACCCTCTTGAACCTGTCCATGTCATCCTTTTTCATGGCCTTTATCCAGTCAAAGGTCTTGCATCCCCCTTCCATGGCAAGCTCCACAAAGGCATCCCTGGTGCCTGAAGTCGGCGGCGGACCCAAAACCTTTATTGGCGTTGCCGGAAGCTTGCTGTTGACATCCTTCCATGTCCTGTAGGGATTGGAAACCAGTTTGCGGCTCCCGTCAGGTGCGGGGACCTCCCTGGCAAGGGCCAGGAATATATCACGGCGTGTCAGGTTCATAAGGGGGGCCTTCCTGGAATTCGCGATCACGATGCCGTCATACCCTATCTTCACCTCTGTTATCTCCCTTACTCCATTAGCGCGGCACATGTCATACTCTGATTTTTTAATCCTTCGGGATGAATTGGTAATATCAGGGTGCTGCACCCCAAGGCCTTCGCAAAACAGTTTCATTCCACCGCCGGAACCAGTGGCCTCTATCTTGGGGGTCCTGAACCTGGTGGTCTTTCCAAACTGCTCGGCGACGACCGTGGCAAAGGGATAGACCGTGGAAGAGCCGACAATGGCGATATAGTTCCTTGAACCAGCCGTGGCACATGAAAGGCCTGTGCCCATGACAAGGGCGCAAACAATTAAAATTATCTTCTTCATAAATCTTCTCCTGTTTAAGTGGTCAAAAAATTCTCTGCATTAACCTGCCGCATCCTGAAAAAACGTGATAACCATACCAAAATGAAATATCAACCCGGGATCGGGAAAGGACAAAAATCACATCTGCCGATGCCTACCACCGTCGTTCAAATTTCTTCCTCAGTATTATTGCCGAAGCATTCATTATAATAAGAAAGGCGAGAAGAACCATGGTGGCAGCAGAAGTCTTTTCTACAAAACCCCGCTCCGGACTGTCAGCCCACAGATATATCTGCACGGGCAAAGCCGTGGCAGGGTCGGTAAAACCGTGGGGGATATCCACTATGAAGGCAACCATACCTATCATAAGCAGGGGAGCGGTCTCTCCAAGGGCCCTTGCCATGCCTATGATGGTTCCGGTCATGATCCCCGGCATTGCCAGCGGAAGGACATGATGGGTTATCATCTGCATTCTGGAGGCCCCTATGCCAAGGGCCGCCTCGCGTATTGACGGAGGCACGGTCTGTATTGACGCCCTTGAAGCGATAATTATGGTTGGAAGCGTCATAAGGGCCATGACAATACCCCCCACCAGGGGCGTTGACCTCTGGAATCCGAAAAAGTTAATGCAGACAGCGAGGCCAAGAAGTCCGAAAACAATGGATGGAACAGCGGCAAGGTTGTTGATGTTAACTTCTATGAAATCAGACCATATATTTTTGGGCATGAACTCTTCAAGGCTGACCGCCGCGGCAACGCCCACGGGAAAAGAGAGCAGCAGGGTCACCAGAAGCATGTAGAAGGAACCGCTGACAGCCCCGAGGATACCGGCAAGTTCCGGGTTTCTGGAGTCACCTGCCGTGAAAAACACCCTGTTGAACTCTGTTCTTATCTTTCCCTCACCCTGAAGCCTCTCCAGCCAGCCAAGCTGCCTTTTGTCAAGCCTCCCATAGGTCCCGTCAGGATTTTCCCTGACCTGTCCCTTGATGTACATATCCACATCCCCGGAAGCAGGCACCCACATCTTCACGGTTTTGCCCACAAGTCCGGGGTCATCCATTACCATGTTCCTCAACTGAAAGGCAGCTCCGGAGCTGACCAGGGCATAGAGCCTTTTCCTGTCCCTGCGTTTTCTTACCTTTGGGAACATCTTCCTGAGGGATTTTTTGACAACCGCCTGATAGTTTGCCGAAGAGAGAGCAGCGCTGTCTATCAGGGCAGGATCAAAAAAAGCCTCAATTTCCACTGTAGTGCGTATAAAGGCTGTGTAACCTCGGGAGATAATGGCCGCAAAGAGTATGGCAAGGAACACAAGACTTACAATGATGGCTGAAATCCCGTAAAATCTGAACCGTTTTTCAGCCCGGTATCTCCTTGCCAGGCTCCTGTTGACTATATCAATGGCAGGCCGTTTTCCTTTCATGGCCGCCTCCTTCCGGCAACTCTATTCATACTGTTCCCTGTATTTTTTAACTATCTGAAGCGCTATGATATTCAGCATAAGGGTCAGGACAAAAAGCAGCAGTCCCAGGGCAAAGGCCGCAAGCGTCTTGGGGCTGTCAAATTCCTGGTCTCCCACAAGCAGGGTGACAATCTGCACGGTTACGGTTGTCACGGCCTTCAGGGGATTTGCCGTAAGTTCAGCGCTCAGGCCCGCTGCCATAACCACAATCATCGTCTCCCCAATGGCCCTTGACACGGCAAGCAGCACGCCCCCGACAATACCAGGGAGGGCAGCCGGAATGACAACCTTTTTCACAGTCTCGCTCACTGTGGCCCCAAGGGCAAGGGAGCCGTCACGCATGGTCTGGGGCACCGCGTTGATAACATCATCTGAAAGAGAGGAGACAAAGGGGATTATCATTATTCCCATCACAAGCCCTGCGGCAAGGGCGCTCTCAGATGAAACGTCAAGGCCTGTCATAACCCCCATGTCCCTTACAAAGGGCGCGACCACCAGGGCTGCAAAAAAACCGTAAACCACGGTTGGAATACCTGCCAGTATCTCAAGAAGGGGTTTCACAACGTTTCTCACCCTTTTGCCGGCATACTCTGAAAGATATATGGCTGACATAAGCCCTGTGGGAACCGCTATCAACATGGCAATAGCAGAGATCATCACAGTACCGGCCAGAACAGGCACAGCCCCGAAGGCGCCGCTTGAACCTGCCTGATCGCTGCGTATGGCCATCTGGGGGCTCCATTTCAGGCCAGAAAGAAACTCGTGAACAGGCACCACCCTGAAAAAACGTATGGATTCAAACAACACAGAGAGGACAATTCCAACGGTTGTGAATATCGCTATGGTGGAACATAACATGAGAACAGCGGAAATAATCTTTTCAACGTGATTCCGCGCCCTTAACTCAGGAGTTATCCGCCTGCCCAGGAGTGCCATTCCAGCCATGGCCACGCTCAGCATACAGACTCCGAGGGCCGCGTGGGACAGGGACACCAGTTCCGTATAGTGTGCGGCGGCTCTCCTTATGGCCGGATCGCTACCCTGCACATTACCATGGGCCACATTGAGGATGTCATTAAGAAGCAGCCCTGTTTCTCCCTGGGATGCCGCATAAAGACGGGCCGGCAGACCATCAAGAATTATTCCTGAGATAATGGCAGGTTCAAAGGCCAGCCATATTGCATAAATCAGCAGGGCGGGTATGCCGCACCACATGGCTGTAAGCATGCCGTAATAGGCAGGTCTGGAATGAAGAGGCACACTGTCCGCAAGCCTCTCTGCCTTCCGCCTTCCCGCAAACCACGCAATGGCAACCAGAAGGGCCAGTATTATCAGGTAATATATCAGGTTCATTTATTTTCGGTTGCCCGGATGATTCACTGTCACAAAACAGGCAAGCCGTCTAACCGATCTCATCCAGAACACTTTTTATGGCCTTGTCAATCAGCTCAGGCTTCGGACCTCCCGCCTGGGCCATGTCAGGCCGCCCACCGCCTCCGCCGCCCACAATGGCGGCCATCTTTTTGACAATCTTGCCGGCATGGGCCTTTTTGCCAGCAATATCCTTTGTAACAAGACATACGAAAATCGCCTTGCCCCCTGCCTCAGCTCCCAGGGCCACCACGCCTGAACCTATTCTGTCACGAAACCTGTCTCCCGTCTCCCGCAGCTCCTTAGGGTCATTGCAGTCTATCCTTGCCGCAAGCACCCTTATGCCCTTTACCTCAACGGCGTCCGCAAGCAGCCGCTCAACATCTGTGGCATGCCCGGACTGCCTTGCCTTTTCAAGCTCCTTTTCAAGCTCCTTCACCCTGGCGGAAAGGGACGCCACCTTTTTCACCACTGCTGAAACAGGGCTTTTGACAGAGGCAGCTATGGCGGCAAGGTCGTCTTCAAGCACATGGACATGGGCCATGGCCGCATCTCCGGTAAGGGCCTCGATACGCCTTATACCTGAAGACACGCTGGACTCTGACACAATCTTGAAAAGGCCCGCCTGACCCGTACGGGCAAGATGGGTGCCTCCGCAAAGCTCCATGCTTGTGTCGCCAATGGAGACCACCCTGACCTCTTTGCCGTACTTCTCTCCGAAGAGGGCAATGGCGCCCTTTTCCTTCGCCTCGTCAATGGAAAGAAGCTCAGTAGTTACAGGCATATCTTCCATTATCCACCTGTTCACCATCTGCTCTGTCTGTCGTATTTCCTCCCTGGACAGGGCTGAAAAATGGCTGAAATCAAACCGGAGCCTCTCATCAGTGACAAGGGAACCGGCCTGTTTCACATGGTCTCCCAGGACCCTGCCAAGGGCCGCGTGAAGCAGGTGGGTGGCGGTATGGTTGGCGGCTGTCCTTCTCCGTGAAGATTCCCTGACTTCCAGCCTTGCCATGTCACCGGCAGAGATGGCGCCCTTGCTTATCCTGACCATATGGACAACAAGATCGCCCCTTTTGACAGTGCCAGCAACCTCTGCCTCGCCCCCTTCGCAACTGATCGTGCCTGTATCACCCGCCTGCCCGCCTGACTCCGCATAGAAAGGGGTTTCCGCAACCACAAGCTCACCCTCCCAGCCGGAGGAAGCGGTCTCAACAGGTGTATTATCCCTTGCCAGGGCAAGGACAGGGCTTTCTCCGGACAGGGTCTCGTATCCAGTAAAACGCACACCTCCCCGGCGCAGGATATCCCTGTAAATATCCGGAAGCTGTTCATTGACAACGTCATGCCGGGCAGCCTTTGACCGTTCAGCCTGTTCCCGCCTGGCCTTTTCATAACCCGGCCTGTCCAGTTCAAACCCCTGCTCCTTTGCGATATCCCTTACGATATCAATGGGAAGGCCATAGGTATCATAGAGCCTGAATATAAAATCACCCGGGATTGCCCTGACATTGTCTTTTTGGAGACCGGCCAGCTTCTCCTCAAGTATTCCCATGCCCTTTTCAAGGGTCCTGGCAAACTGCTCCTCCTCATGTTTGAGTATGTCAAATATAAATCCGGCCTCCTTCTCAAGCTCTGGATAAACGTCGCCCATCTCCTCCATTATCACCTGGACGGGATGATGCATAAAGGGGGGGGTTACGCCAAGGCTGCGTCCATATCTGGCGGAACGCCTTATGAGCCGCCTCAGCACATATCCGCGTCTTTCGTTTGAGGGAATCACCCCGTCGGCTATGAGAAAGGCGGCCGCCCTGGAGTGGTCAGCTATAACCCGCATGGCAACATCGGTTTTTTCAGTGCTGCCATAGGGGATACCGGAGATATCCCCCAGTTTCGCCATAATGCCGCTGAAGATGTCTGTGTCAAAATTGTTGGTCTTGCCCTGGCAGACCGCGGCAATTCGTTCAAGCCCCATGCCTGTGTCTATACAGGGTTCTGGAAGGGGGGTCATTTTACCTGATTCGTCACGGAAAAACTGCATGAACACCAGATTCCATATCTCAAGAAACCTGTCACAGTCACACCCAAGCCTGCAATCAGGCCTGCCGCATCCGGCAGCCTCTCCCTGGTCAAGGTGAATCTCCGAACAGGGTCCGCACGGCCCGGTATCCCCCATGGCCCAGAAGTTGTCCTTTTCTCCCATCCTGACAATCCGGTCAGGGGCCACGGAAGCCACCCTGCGCCAAAGCTCCTCTGCCTCGTCATCGTCGTTGTAAACGGTGATCCAGAGATTTTCCCTGCTCATGCCAATCACGTCTGTAAGAAATCTCCAGGCAAGGGCAATGGCCTCCTCCTTGAAATAGTCTCCAAAGGAAAAATTGCCGAGCATTTCAAAAAAGGTGTGATGCCTGGCGGTGTATCCCACATTTTCAAGGTCATTGTGCTTTCCGCCTGCCCTGACGCACTTCTGGCTCGACGCGGCGCGGCGGTTCTCACGCACCTCCTCCCCCTGAAACACCTTTTTGAACTGCACCATGCCCGCGTTTGTAAAGAGCAGGGAAGGGTCGTCAGCCGGCACAAGGGATGAGCTCGGAACGATTTCATGCCCGTTTTCCCTGAAAAAATCAAGGAAAAGACGCCTTATCTCACTGCCTGAAAGACTCTTCATCCCCTAACTCTCCTTCTTTCCGGAGGCAGGGGCATCTTCAACGGGCTGCGCCCCTGAAATGCCGTATGCCGCCTTGACCCTGTTTTCAATATCTTCAGCAAGGGCCTTGTTCTCCTTGAGATAGTTCCTCACATTTTCCTTGCCCTGGCCAAGCCTCTCGCCATTATAGGAATACCACGCGCCGCTCTTGTCTATTATGTCAACGGCAACTGCGAGATCTATGAGAGAGCCTTCCCTGGAGATGCCCTCGCCATAGTAGATATCAAACTCCGCCTGTTTGAATGGAGGGGCTATCTTGTTCTTTACGACCTTTATGCGGGTGCGGTTGCCAATGACATCACTGCCTTCCTTCAGGGAGGCGATACGCCTGATATCAAAACGCATGGTGGAGTAAAATTTCAGGGCGTTTCCGCCTGTGGTGGTCTCCGGGTTGCCGAACATGACGCCTATTTTCATCCTCAACTGGTTAATGAAGAGAAGCGCCGTGCCGCTCCGGTTCAGGTTGCCGGCAAGCTTCCTCATGGCGTGGGACATGAGACGGGCCTGGAGCCCCACATGCTGATCACCCATCTCTCCCTCTATCTCGGCCTTGGGTACAAGGGCAGCCACTGAATCCACCACAATGACATCAATGGCCCCGCTTCTCACCAGGGAGTCCACGATCTCCAGGGCCTGTTCCCCGTAGTCAGGCTGGGATATGAGCAGATCATCCGTTCTTACGCCGAGATTTGCCGCGTAAACAGGGTCCATGGCGTGTTCCGCGTCTATGAAAGCTGCTATGCCGCCAGCCTTCTGGGCCTCGGCTATAATGTGCAGGGCCAGGGTGGTCTTTCCGGATGACTCCGGGCCGTAAACCTCTATGATCCTGCCCCTTGGTAT
>CAYXYO010000177.1:0-3892 GCA_964469365.1 uncultured Desulfobacterales bacterium
ATGAAGCCTGCAACTTACCCTTAAAAAGGCAACCATGCCAAAACAAGAAAGACAGGAAAAACCGTGAACTCCAGACACGTAAAATGTCCCTCGTGCGGCGCTGAAAAGGAGATACACAACCCAGGCGTGGTAACAGTTGTATGCGAATATTGCGGAACAGCGATATTCTGGGATGATGAAAAGGTCCTTTCAGCAGGCAGGCAGGCCATACTGCCGGAAGGATTCAGCAGGCTTTACCGTGGCGCAACCGGGAAACTCAAGGGAGTCGGCTTCAGGGTTCTTGGCAGGGTGCGTTACAGCTTCGGCAAGGGATTCTGGGACGAATGGTTCGTTGAAATTGAAGACGGCTCAACAGGCTGGCTCACAGAAGACAATCACGAGTTTGCCATACAGCAGGAAAAAAAGAGGTTGACGCTCCCGGACATGGCCAATCTTGTTCCAGGTCGCTTTGTCATGGTTGACGGCATAAAGTTTTACATACAGGAAATCGGGGAGGCTGAATGCACAGGCATGGAAGGCGACCTTCCCATAAAGATTCAGACCGGTGAAAAATACCGCTATGCCGACGGTTCCTCACCTGACGGCAGGTATGTAATAGGCATTGAGTTTGATGATGACCCGCCATCGGTTTTTACAGGCAAGTGGCTTGACTACCAGGACATCTCCATGGATGATGAGGGCCTGGAGTGGTAATCGCCATGACAATGCAAAACATCTCCATTCAAAAGGGCCGTTCCAGGCCTGCCTACAAGGCAAGACAGATAAAGTGCAAAAACTGCGGGGCAGCCCTTGCCGTAAAGGATGAACGTACCAGGCTCATGACCTGTGAATATTGCGGAACCCGTCTTGAACTTACTTCGGCAGAACTGAGGGTCATTGGCAAACAGGTGGCCGACAAGCCTGAATTCAGCCTTGAGATTGGAGATTCATACAGGACAAAGGGGGCAAGATTCGAAGTCATTGGACGCCTTGCCTTTATTGAAGACGGCGACCGCTCGGAGATGACCATGGAATACCTGCTGTACCACCCGTGCATGGGTTCCAGGTGGCTCGGAGAGTACAAGGGAGAATTTACCATTTCCAGGGCCACCCATGTAATGCCCAAAACAGTGCCGCCTCACATATCAAAGGGAGACAGAATACACACATGGGATGGCAGACAGTGGATATTTGAGGAAAGCGGCGTCTATGAACTTGTATATGTGGACGGCGCGCTACCCTGGCTGGCACGCGCCGGCGACAGAATACACTATCTTGAATTTTCAGAAAAAAGCGGCAGCGGACAGATATATGAAATCCAGAAAATAAAAGATGAGACAGAGTTCGGAACAGGAAAACGCCTTGACATAAAGAGTGTCAGGGCAGCCACAGGCAAACCCGGGCTCCATAAAAAACATGGTATTGAGAAACTTAAAGAGTCATTCAGGGGCACAAAGGACTCTGCTGTAATACGCAAACGGTATATGCAGACCATGCTCACAATCTCCATATTCATGGCTGTCAACCTGCTCTTTCTGCTTTACTGCCTGCTGGCAGGGGATACTGTACTCAGGCAGCGCATCAAGGCCGCCGACCTTACAAAGGGGGTCTATACAAAAACATTTCAGTTGTCAGACAACGGAAAGGCGACAGAGATAAAAATCACCGCCATGCTCAATAACGCCTGGATGTCCCTTGAAACCATGCTCATCAGGGATAATGACCTGCTGGTGCATGAATATGAACCCAATATTGAATATTATTCAGGTGTTGAAGGAGGAGAAAGCTGGAGCGAGGGCAGTCAGACCAACTCGTTCCTCATGATTGTCCCTGACGCCGGAACATACAAGCTATTTATCCAGGGCGTAAGCGCCAGGGGCAACGCGGCAAGTGCCCAAAAGGCTTTGCATGACATAGAAGTGGAGGTAACAGACGGCGCGCAGCCATGGGAGCCGTTCTTCACGGCCTCAATAATATGCGTCGTCATGCTGTTTGTTACAGTCATACTCTACGCGAACTGGAAGGAGAAACAGTAATGTTGACAGCAGGAGGCCTGCCATGAACATATTGAGATTCATACTTATAGGCATTGCGGCAGGCAGCACCCTTTACGCATCTGCCGCTACGGTTACAAAGGCAGGCGTCCCCCTTGCCACACATCCCCACGGCATAAGCCTCAGGCAGGAAAGCGTGCGTCACAGTCCTGGCTACATACACGTGATGGGCAGGGGACATTACGGAGGCGGCATAAGAAGTCATAAATAATTTTTGCAAGGCTCAAAGCAGGAGATACAACAAGTTCTAAAGGAGACAAATAATAATGATTACGGATATTCAGATAGTTCACTTTGTGGAATCCATTGTTTACTCGCTTCTCGGCATTGCGGTCTTTGCCATCGCGTTCATCGTATTTGACAAAATCACCCCGTTTTCCGTTACCAAGGAGATTGAAGAGGACCAGAACACGGCACTGGCCATCATGTTCGGCGCCATGATAATCGGACTTGCCATAATTATTGCCGCGGCCATTGTCTGAATCCGGCCAGGCAGTACAGGCAGAGGCACATGCCCATCTGCTGACGAACCTGACTCCAGCCCTGCCAGATGGATATTGCCGGAAAAAGATTCTGCCGTATCATACTTCTCTCCTCGGTTACGGCAGTAGCCGCCTGCGGCCTTGTATATGAGCTTGCCGCGGGAGCGGTTTCAAGCTACCTGCTTGGAGACGCGGTAACCCAGTTCTCCCTTGTCATAGGAGTATTTCTATGCGCCATGGGCGCCGGTTCATGGCTCGCGAAATTTTTCAGAAAACGCCTGCTCGAACGCTTTGTGGAACTTGAGATATGGGTTGGCCTTGCAGGAGGGGCAAGCTCAATAGTCATTTTCGCCGCAAGCGCATATGCCGAGCCCCTGTTTCCCCTGATCTTCTTCTCGCTCTGCGCTGTTATCGGCATGCTCATAGGCATGGAAATTCCCCTGCTTATACGCATTCTCGCTGAACACGCCCCTGTATCAAATACTGTCAGCAACGTGCTGGCCCTGGATTACGCCGGTGCCCTGGCAGGCTCGCTCCTCTTTCCGCTGTCTATTCTGCCATGGCTCGGCATCAGCCGCGCATCAGTGGTTTTCGGGCTCGTAAACCTTGGGGTAGCGGCGGCAGGGCTTTTCATGCTTGACATGAAACGGGTCTGGCCATGGTTCAAGCTCTCTCTCGCGACACTCACCCTGGTCATGCTGCTCATATTCTCCTCATCCATGACAGGTTTTCTTGAAGACCAGCTTTACCAGGACAATATCATATACGCCAGAAACACCCCATATCAGCGCATTGTCATAACAAGGTGGCGCAATGACATCCGGCTGTATCTCAACGGCAACATACAGTTTTCCTCCATTGACGAGGCCCGGTATCATGAAACGCTGGTAATACCAGCCATGGAATCTTGCGCCAGGCCAGGCAACATACTGATACTTGGCGGAGGCGACGGCCTTGCGGCCCGGGAGGTGCTGAAATACAAGGACGTAAAAAGCATCACACTGGTTGACCTTGACCCTGAGATGACGCGGCTGGGCAAGGAGAGGCCTGAACTTGTGATGTTGAACCGTGGCTCACTGGCTGATCCGCGGGTCAGAATATACAACAGCGACGCCATGAAGTGGCTTGAAAAGAGCAGGGATTTCTTTGATGTGATCATCACAGACCTGCCTGACCCGAACAGCGAAACCCTTTCAAAGCTCTATTCACTGGAATTTTACACCCTATGCGCAAGGAGGCTGCACAGGGGAGGCGTCCTGGTAACACAGGCCACTTCACCTTTCTTTGCGTCTGACGCATTCTGGTGTATTGTAAAGACCATAGGGGCAGTTTCCAGCGAACCTGGAGGCAGCCTGCACGCCCTGCCCTTTCATGTAA
>CAYXYO010000178.1:0-3539 GCA_964469365.1 uncultured Desulfobacterales bacterium
GCACTTATGGAGTTGCTTCCTGTTATATCAGCCTGGTACTCCATATTCTGCACAAGCCAGCCCTGGAAAAGGTAATACTGATAAACGCTCAGGGTCACACCTGTAATCATCATGGTAAATAGGGCAGCCACCATTATCACAACAAGCAGTTTGCCACGGATGGAGAGATTTCTGAACAATCTCATCTGTTTTGCTGCTGTCCTGCGTATCATCCCCGCCCCTCCTACTCAACAACCTTCAAGGCAATCTTAAGGAGCTGGGCGCTGAACGATATGCCTGCCTTGCGCGCCGCCCTGCGATTTATGGAAAAACGTATATGGCTGTCTTCCGTCTGGAACTCGATCATTCCGCCATGTTCAATAAAGTCCGGCCTGTCACTGATGGTCAGCACCGGATGATTTTTCAGACGGGAAAGTATTGAGATAGGGGCCTCACGGCTTATAAAAAGCACATGACAACGGACAAGATCATCATATGCCTTCTTTTCAGGAAAATATTTAATGACAAGTTTCCTGCCCTGGACCTTTTTATCTGTAATCTGCTCAAAGAGATGACTGAACGGGTTGGGGCCATATATGCCTATAATGATTTTATCTGAAGATTCGGCAAAAGCAGATTCAGGCCATTCTGTAAAAAGCATGAAGCGGTAGATATACCCTGCCTTGACCACATACTCCTGGAGCGTTTCTCCCTGAACCGGCATGCTCAGCAGAAGAGACATTATAAAAAGCAGCATGAATGCAAATAACGCCCTGATTTTCATAGTTATTACGCTGTAAGACCTTATTAAATCAACTTGACAGGAAAAAATACCGATCCACCATTGATGAGAACAATCACCAGGAATTATTTCAGATATAACACACCAAAAATGCGGCACAAAACAACACATGCATGAGACGCAATCTTTTAAGGACAAAAAACACAATCAGGCCAGATGAAACATATAAGATATAACACGCTGGATAGATAAAATATCGGCAGTTACAGAGAAAGGCTTTAATATAAAAACGAGAACAATGAACAGGCAGAACTCAAACCTGTTGCAGGAAGTCAGGACGAAAATCAGGAATTATCCCTTGAAGGCATATTGCTGTTGCGTGACGACAAAACCATCTTTAAAGCGCCGCCATTTTCAATTCGCACCCACTGCCTGCCAACAAGGCACCACCACTGGTGACCATCAAATCTTGCGGACAGAGCGCCATGATAGGCCATCATGCGCTTTATCTCTGCCAGTGTATAGGGATCATTGTAATGGCCTGTGGCCTTCTGTTCCTTACAGGCTCCAAGAGCCAGAAGAAGAGCCAGAGAGATCAGGACGAATACTCTTTGCGGCTTGCGCCCTCCTGAAAAGAAACTTTCAGTTAACATAATCGCAACCTAAATGCCATTAAATATCTTGTCAAGACAATAAAAAAATTTACACCAATTACTATGCAACGCAACAAACATACCGCTGTCAGGCCCTACACCTGTTTTCCAGAATTCTTCTGTTACTGCCCCCTTGTTATCCCCTTGACTCAGGCGCCCTTCTGGGTTAAATAATTCTTTTTGTGCGACCTGCCATGGATAGTACAAATCATCAATCAGGGCAGGAGAGTACATGAATAACCACTTATTTTTTAACCATGTTATGCAATGTGAACAGTTGCAGACACAAAAACTCCTTGCACTGAACCTGCCTGCATGGCGGGACAGCGCCAAGAAACGATGTCCGAAAGGAGCCAATTTTCATGAAACTACGGCATTATGAAACATTCTATCTGCTCGATCCTGATCTGAATGAAGAGCAGAGAGAGGCTGTGCTTGAGAAAATCAAGGAGATCATCACAACAGATGGCGGAGAAATTGTCGCTGTTGACAACTGGCCTCTCAAAAAACTTGCCTACAGGGTCAACAAAAAGACTCATGGCTACTATGTAGTAATAGAGTATGGTGCGAAGGCCGACGTAATCCAGGAAATCACACGTAATCTCAGGCTTGACGAGACAGTCATGAAGTTCCTGACCAGCAAGCTGGACGACGAGTTTGATCTCTCGAAAATCATGGCTGACAAACAGGCAAAGGCCGAGGCAAGGGCAAAGGAACTGGCTGCCGCTGAAGGCGCCAGGCATGAAAGAGACAACAGGGAGGATTGATTATGTGTGCAGCACCAGCAAGACGGCCACGCCGCCGCAGGGTTTTTGTCCGCAGGAAAGTATGCAGGTTTTGCGCTGACAGCAACCTGGTAATTGACTACAAGGATGTAGCGCTCATGAAACACTTTATAACAGAACGCGGCAAGATACTGCCTCGCAGGGTTACCGGCACATGCGCCAAGCATCAGAGGAAACTTACGTCAGCCATCAAAAAGACCAGGAACATGGCCCTGATACCATACACATCAGGCCATGCCCTTGAAGGTTAACGCACCTGCATCACCACAATATCTGACCGGAACGGCCCGGAGGTCGTTCCGGCCCGGGGGATATGCTCGGCATGCACAGGTCAGTCTGATCTCCAGTCTGACACCTGAAGGATGATACGGCAAATGCAGGAGAATCCAGAAAGGGAATCCAGGCAATCGACCATGTCGGAAATTCCACCGGCAAGGCTGGCCATCGCTGTGATATTTTTGATTATTCCTGCGGTTTCCGGCGGAAGCCTGCCGCTTCTGCACTATTTTCTCCCAGCGGCCATTGTATCCCTTCTTTCAGGCTCGGACAGGGCTGCCTTCATAATGGCTGCCGCGTCCATGGCAGGCATGGTACTGGCCATTACAACGGCCAGGCCTGCCGGCATGCCCCTCATTGTGGAAAACACGGGACTGGCTTTTATAATATTGCATGCTGAAAGGCATGGATATTCCGGGCCGGTTGCCATGCTGACAGGCACATTATTTCTTATCTCAACAGTAATTGTATCACTTTCTCTGATGTCAGACGGCGGATTCAACAATGCGATACAGGCAATAACAGCAGAGCTGGCAAACTCCCTTGACAGGAGCTTTGCCGAGTATCAGTCTGCGGGCAACGGTGCGCTTCCACCAGAGGCAACTATCTGGTTTGAGCAGATAAAAAAGAGCATAACGGCATTTTTCCCCGGCATTACAGGATGCTCCCTTGGAGCAGCGGCCATGTCCAACGTGATGCTCACAAGGTACTGGACAAAAAAACATTACCAAAAAGAACTCCTTGGGCCGGACTTTTCCGGCTGGCAGTTTCCTGACTGGCTGATATGGCTCTTTATAGTTTCTGCCGCATCCGCTCTCTTCGGTGACGCTGCCATTGAATCAGCCGGACGAAACGGCCTGCTTGTTACAGGTTTTCTTTACCTTATACAAGGCGTTTCCCTGATACAGTATTATTTTCAGGTGATAAAATGCCCTGTCTATATAAGGTGGCTTACATGGCTGGTGCTTGGTCTTCAATGGTATGGCATGGTAATCATATCGGCCTTCGGCATTGCATGCACATGGTTTGACATCAGGGGATTCATTGACAAAAAATTCGGTGACGACAGCAAAAAAGAGACAGGTTCTGAATAAAGTTTATAAT
>CAYXYO010000179.1:0-9063 GCA_964469365.1 uncultured Desulfobacterales bacterium
AACCAGCGACGGGGCAGTTCATGAAAAGAAATCGGCAGGCAGCCGCCTGCCAACCCTGAAGAAAGAAACATCACAATGAAATCACGATATATCATAGGCATAGACCTGGGAACCACCAATTCAGCAGTGGGATACATTGATCTCCACGACACAACTCCGGGAGAAATGGATATCATCTCATTCAGTATCCCGCAGCTTACCGGCCAGGGCAGGATGGGCGAGCGGCCATACCTGCCTTCATTCATATATCTTCCAGGCAACTATGACCTGCAGGACGGGGCCACTGCCCTGCCCTGGGACAGGGAGAGGAACTATGCCACGGGACTCTTTGCCAGGGACCAGGGCGGCAAGGTGCCGGGCAGACTCGTATCCTCTGCGAAAAGCTGGCTGTGCCACGGAGGAGTTGACCGCAACGCCCCCATCCTGCCATGGGGAGCCGGGAACGAGATTAAAAAAATATCGCCGGTGGAGGCGTCGGCCCGTTACCTGCTTCACATGAGAGAGGCCTGGAACCATGTCATGCCCGCCCCCATGGAGGAACAGGAGATCATCCTTACAGTTCCGGCCTCCTTTGACGAGGTGGCCAGGGAGCTGACCCTGAAGGCAGCGGAAAAGGCAGGACTTGAAAAGCTCACCCTTCTTGAAGAGCCGCTGGCCGCCTTTTACTCCTGGCTCTCTGTGCATGAAAATGACTGGAATGACTTTATCAGCGCAGGAGAACGGCTTCTGATTTGCGACATAGGCGGAGGCACGACGGACTTCACCATTGTGGGGTGTGTGGACGGCGATGAGAGCCCAAGGCTTGAACGCCTTGCCGTGGGCGACCATCTGCTGCTCGGCGGCGACAATGTTGACCTGGCCATTACCGCCCTTGCTGAAAAGAAGCTGAAAAAAAAGCTGGACCACTCAAGCTGGCAGATGCTCTACCACCAGTGCCGTCAGGCAAAGGAGGCCATGCTTTCAAAAGACGGCCCGAAAACCTTTACCGTCAGGGTTGCCGGACGGGGAAGTTCACTCATAGGAAGCTCCATAGCCACATCACTGGACGCCAACGAGGTGGGCAAGATGATTCTTGACGGTTTCTATCCTGAAATTTCCATTGACCAGGCGCTGGAGGAGGAGAAAAACCCTGCCATCAGGGAGATGGGCCTGCCCTATGAAAAGGATGCGGCTGTCACAAGGCATCTGGCAAGGTTCATAATGAGACAGGGAGAGGGAATCATGCCTTCCGCCCTGCTTTTAAACGGCGGCTCCCTGAAACCTGCCCTGCTGCGGAACCGCATCAGAGATGAACTCTCTTCATGGGCGGGAAAGGAAGTGCGTCTGCTTGAAAGCGTATCCCTTGACCTTGCCATATCCAGGGGGGCCGTCTATTACGGACTGGCCAGACAGGGAGCGGGGCTAAGGGTTGGCGGCGGCATAGCCCGCTCATATTACGCAGGCGTGACTGCCGGTGAAAACAGGGCCAGGAGGGCGATCTGCCTCATTGAGCGCGGCACCGGTGAGGGAGAAGATATCGAACTTGACAGACAGTTCAGGGTCATAACAAACCGGCCGGTGCGCTTCTCCCTCTACTGCTCTTCCATGAGAAGGGATGACAGGGCAGGGGAAGTGGTGGAGGTCTCTTCTGAAGACTTTGTCAGCCTGCCTCCCCTCCAGACAGTGCTTAAATATGGAAAAAAGGGGGAACACAGGGAAATTCCGGTGAAAATAGGGGCCAGGATAACATCCATCGGGACCCTTGAACTATTTTGCGGCGCCATTGACACGCCGCACAGGTGGAGGCTCCAGTTTCAGTTGCGCAGGCAGGAAAGGCCTGCCGGTAAAATCCGGGATTCCGTAGAGGGGGTAAGGCTGGGGAAACATCGTGATGCCGGTCTGGAAACCGGACTTACCGACGAAGACAGGGCAGGTCTGGAACAGGCAGGAAAGATGATACGCGCATGTTTCACCCCGGGCCCTGAGGAAGAGGCCATCCCTCCCGCTGACCTTCCGGCAATGCTGCCAGAGGCCATGGGCATGGAAAAAGAGCTGTGGAGCCTTCCCGTGCTGAGGGCAATGGCAGACATCCTGCTTGACACAAGGAGAGGGAGAAAAAGGAGCGCCATGCATGAGGCCAGATGGTTTAATCTCACGGGCTTCTGCATGAGACCTGGTGGCGGCGAAGCCTCCGACCCGTGGCGCATGAAGATCATCTGGTCCCTCTATTTTGAAGGGCTGGCGCACAAAAGACAACCTGACCCAAGGCTTCAATGGTGGATCTTCTGGAGGCGTGTCTCAGCCGGCCTCAGCACAGGCCACCAGACCCAGATGTTTTCAGGCATGTCCCACGCGATACTGCCTGTCACATCCAAGAGAGGGAAAAAACAGGCAAAAAAGGCAAAAAAATATTCCCCTGAAGAGACTCGCCAGATGTGGCTCTACATGGCAGGGCTTGAACGCCTGGACATTGAAAAAAAGATAGAGGCCGGCAGAAAACTGCTGACCCTCCTCAGGAAAAAAGGATTCACAAAAGATGCCCTCTGGTGCCTTGGCAGGCTTGGGGCAAGGGAGCCGCTTTACGGCCCGGCTGACAGGGTCATTCCCCCTGGAGAGGCTGCGTCATGGGCAGAGACGGTTCTCAAAAAGACAACGGCTGACCGCGGCAGGCTTGCCGATGCGGTTGTCTCCATGGCCAGAATCACAGGGGACAGGACGCGGGACATCACCACTGAAAAACGCGAAGGGCTCATTATGGCCCTTCAGCTTGCGGGCGTTGATGAGAAACGGATAGAGCCCCTGAGAAAATACGTGGAACCCGGCGCCAGGGAGAAATCCGCCGCCTTTGGCGAAAATCTCCCGGAGGGGCTTGTGCTTGACCAGGATGACAGGACATAAAAGAGATGATGCAGGGCAGACGCATATTTATCATGGTGTTTTTTGTCTTTGGCCTGTGGGCCATGGCAACAGGCATCCGTATGGGAATAGAGGGCTGGCAGGCAAGATCATGGCCGGTTGCAAAGGGACGCATGCTGAAAGCCGTGGTAAAGGAATACCGCACTGCCAGGAATATCAGGGTGGCCAGGCTATGCCTGGAGCTTGACTATCTTTACATGGTCGGAGAGACAATAATGAACGGCTCAAGACTTGATGCCGGATGGAGATGTTTCGCTTCAGAAAAAAACTTGAAGGAAAAACTTGCCTCATATCCATCCGGCAAGGAGATCAAGGTGCGTTACAATCCGGCCAGACCTGAAATATCCATGCTGGAGCCCGGCATCCCCTGGGCGGCCATGCTCATGTGCGGCACAGGACTTGTAATTTTTTCGGTTCTGTGGCCCTTTTACCGGAGAGGAGTGCAAAAAAACTGAAAAACCGTCTCATGCCACGCCTGCTGAAAAAATGCCGCAAAGCAGGGGATATCGCACCCCTGCTATATAATCAAACTGTTTTTTGGGAGTCCATATGCCTTACAAGGTCAAGCAGCCTGTTGGAATAACCCCATTCGTTATCATACCATGACATAATCTTTATAAGCCTGTCGCCAATCACCTTGGTACACTGCGCGTCAACAATGGAAGAGCGCTGGTCCATGATAAAATCAGTGGAAACAAGGGGTTCTTCCGTATAGCCGAGATACCTGCCCGAGGCAAGGCGAAGGGCCTCGTTAACCTCTGGAACCGTGGCCGTTTTTTCCACCTGCACCACAAGGTCAACGATGGAGACATCCGGGGTGGGGACCCTCACGGCAAGACCGTCAAACTTGCCCTTGAGTTCAGGAATGACCCGGCTTACGGCAGCCGCGGCCCCGGTCTTTGTCGGTATCATGTTTACGGCCGCGGCCCTTGCACTGCGGAGATCGCTGTGCGGAAAATCAAGTATCCTCTGATCGTTGGTATAGGCATGCACAGTGGTCACAAGCCCGCTTGTTATGCCGAACCTGTCAAGAATCACCTTTGCCACAGGCGCGAGACAGTTCGTGGTGCAGGAGGCGTTTGAAATAATGTTGTGGCTGCCAGGGTCGTAATCATCCTCGTTAACGCCCATGACAATGGTTACATCCTCATCCTTGGCTGGAGCGCTTATGATAACCTTTGACGCGCCGGCCTCAATATGCCCATGGGCAGCGGCAGCTTCACGGAACCTGCCGGTGGACTCAATAACATATTCCACGCCTGCCTCTTCCCATGGGATCTCAGCGGGTTCTCTTACGGCAGTCACCCGCACTTCGGTTCCATCCACTACGAGGCCGTTCTCATGTTCCTCCACATCCCTGCCAAAGGGCCCCATTACAGAGTCATACCTGAGCATGTGGGCCAGGGTATGGGTGTCTGTCAGGTCGTTTACAGCTACGATCTCAATGTCTGAAAATTCAGGATACAGCCTCGACGCCCTGAACACGTTCCTGCCTATCCTTCCAAATCCGTTTATGCCAACTTTAATGCCCATTTGCGAACCTCCTTAACCTTGTTACAGGTTGCCTTGTCAGAAAACAGTGTTATCAACAGTCCGGGAGGCATTACTGTCTCCACAATTAAGACGCCTTGTCATTATGAAAGAAGATACGCCTGACGGAGCATCATGTCCAGCAGTAATAAAACCTTTTCCCGCGTAAAAGGCGCGGGCAACCAGATTCGACGCAGAGACATCAAGAACCACCTCCCCGACCCCTTTACTGTGACAGAAATCAATGAACATGCGGAGCATGCAACTTCCCACGCCCTGCCTGCGATACCTTTCCGCAACATGCAATTTCATGAGATAACCCTCTCCTGCCACTATCCTGAAACATATAACGCCAATAATGCCGCCTCCGCGACCTCCATGAACCGCCACCCTCAACACCGAGGAGTGGCTTTCAAGTTCCTTCATGTAGCCGTCCAGGGTCCAGGGATTTTCAAAGGCCAGCTGTTCAAGCCTCACTATTTCATGAAGGTCATCCATTACAGCATCCCTGATAAAAATTTCGCCGGGAATGTCCGTATGTCCGGTTCCATTCATCACCATGCCATGGTCATCACGCTGACAAAAAAATGGCTAATCAGTCAAGTAACGCGGTGGCATGGGTTATGCTTTTCCGGGAGTACCGCACCACCTCCGAGGCTATATCTTCCAGGGATCTTTCAGTGTCTGAAAGCCTGGCCAGCTTTATTACCATGGGAAGGTTGACCCCTGTTATCACCTCTACCCTGCCTGCTTCATGAAAAGAGATGGCCATATTGGAAGGGGTGCCGCCAAACATATCAGTAAGGATAAGGACCCCCTGCCCCATGTCCACCTTTTTTATCGCATTTTTTATTGTCTTCTGTATGGCCTCCACAGGTTGTGACAGGTCAATGGTCAGGGCCGTTACATTGGTGATATCCCCGACAATAAAAGACGCTGTACTCAACAGTTCCATGGCAAGGTTCCCATGGGTTGCTATAACCGCACCGGTCATAATCATGCCTCTCTATTAATATCTCTGTGGGTCACGGCAACTTCCTCGCCACCCTTTTCGAGCAATGTCCTGAGCCACTCAGCCACAGCCACGCTCCTGTGCCGTCCGCCAGTACAGCCAACTGACAGCACAAGATACGCCTTGCCCTCTTCCTTGAAACGGGGCACCAGAAACCTGACCATGCCGTCAAGGTAACCGAGAAAAGAGGTGGCCGCCTCATTGTTCAGCACATAGTCACTTACCGTTTTTTCCTGACCGCTCAATGTCTTGAGCGCAGGTTCAAAATAGGGATTTGGCAAAAAACGCACATCAAACACCATGTTGGATTCAGCGGGTATGCCATACTTGAATCCAAAGGAAAGCACATGGATAAGCAGACAGTCCAGGATCTCCCTGCCGGCAAATAGGGTCATAACCGTATGCCTCAACTGATGGACATTCATCTCTGACGTATCAATGGTTCTGTCAGCATACTCCTTGAGACCGAGCATCATGTTACGTTCTTCGGCTATGGCTGAAACTATGGTTGACTGGTTCCTAAGAGGGTGCCTCCGTCTTGTCTGACTGTAACGGTGAACAAGTATATCATCCCTTGCATCAAGAAAGACAACCTCTATGTGAAAGCCTTCCCTTTTCAGGCCGGTAAAGATCTCTGAGTGCTTATGAAGAAAGTCCCGCGCCCTTACATCCATTACCAGGGCGATGCGCACAGGCTTTTCAGCCATCTTTTCCTGAAGAAAGAGGAATTCAGGCACAAGGGGTATGGGCAGGTTGTCAACACAGTAAAAACCCATGTCTTCAAAGGCGTTCAGGGCAGTGCTTTTCCCTGACCCTGACATGCCGGTAAGGACAACAAGCTGGACAAGTTTTTTCTCTTTATCGGGCAGCATGAACAGTCATTCCTTAACGGAAATTATGGAGAAAGGCTGTCCATCTCTTCTATAATCTCCAGCATCTCCTTACAGGTGTTGACATTAAGAAGTTTATCTATCGCACCATCCTTTTTAAGCATCTTTGATACCCTGGCCAGCACCTTGAGATATATGGTTGCCGAATCATCAGGGGCAAGGAGAAGGAATATTATATTCACAGGCAAATTGTCAATGGAGTCAAACTCCACGCCTTCCCTGCTTTTTCCCACAAATATGCTCATGCGCCGAAGCTGGGGAAGTTTGCCGTGCGGAATGGCGACCCTGCCGCCGATTCCGGTGCTTCCCAACTCTTCCCTCTCAAGTATTACCTGCAGCACAGACTGGCTTTCCAGCTCCGTAACGACCTCTGCCGCCTTTTCCACAAGACAGTTCAGCGCACCATTTTTGTCGCATGGCCCAAGGTCGATAACTATATGGTTTTCATCCAGAAAATCTAATAACTTCACTTTCTGATATCCTTGCAGACGTAATTGGATAAAAGTAGCCTCTCAGCATGACCGTGGCAACGCACAGAACCATCTCTTGTCAGAAAAACCGGCCATTCAACCTGTCAGGGCTCTATAAGCCCAAGGGCGCCGTCGCCTCTCCAGTATAACACATTAACCTGATTGGTATTGGCATTGAGAAAAACAAAGAAATTCTTTTCCATTATATGAAACTGGTCCACTGCCTCATCAACCGACATGGGCTTGGCGTCCATCTTTTCCACGTTTATTACCTGATAATCATCATGCTTGACAGTCTCTTCTGGCAGTACCGTCGGGGCGTGGGAGTGCTGACTGTTGCGCCTGCTGCGCTGTTTGTCCCTGAATTTTTTCAACTGCCTTTCTATCTTGTCTGACACAAGGTCAATGGCAGCCTTCATATCATCCTGAACCTCGCGCGCGGCTGCCCTGATGCCATCTCCAGACACCACCACCTCAGCGCTGTTCCTGAATTTTTCAGACCGGAGAACAACATTTACATCCATAGGCCCGTCACTATGTTTTTCCAGTTTCTGAAGTTTGGCTTCAGCATATTCCCGCAGGGTATCAGAGTGATCCAGGTTCCTGAATGTAACATTAATCTGCATAAAATCCTCCTGAAAGTGTGATAAAGGGCAGTCTGCCCCCGGTTATCCGCCGCCTGTAATAACGGCTCTATATCTTGGGCCTTTTTCTCCTGCTTGAAGGCAGTATCCCAAGCTGTTCCCTGTATTTGGCAACAGTACGCCTTGCTATCTTGATATTGTCCTTGGCGAGAATCTCCACAAGCTGCTTGTCACTATAAGGTTTCACCTTGTCCTCTGACTGCACAAGGTTTTTTATGCGTTCCTTGACGCTCTGGGCAGCCACATCAGAACCGCCATCCTCGCTGGCAATGCCTGTGCTGAAAAAAAACTTGAGCTCAAAAATTCCCTGTGGGGTATGTACATACTTGTTGGTGGTTACACGGCTTATGGTCGATTCATGCATATCCACATCTTCCGCCACATCGCGCAATATCAGTGGCTTGAGATGCGTGACGCCCTTGTCAAGGAAATCCTTCTGAAATTTAACAATACTTTCCGTGACCTTGAAAATGGTCTTTTTACGCTGCTGTATGCTTTTCAGCAGCCACATCGCCGAGCGTATCTTGTCCTGAATAAACTCCTTTGTCTCTCCCCCGGTATCGCTGCTTTTGGCAACCTTGCGGTAAAGGGAACTGATACGCAATTCCGGCAACCCTTCGTCATTCATGGAGACCACATACTCGTCATCAACCTTGTAAACATATATGTCAGGCACGATATAATGAGTGCTGTCAGGGCTCATGGACCTGCCCGGACGAGGCTCAAGGGCTGTAATAATATCAAAGGCCCTGGCCACATCAGCCACGGAACGTTTTGTGGCCCTGGCAATAACCTGATAGTTGTGACGCTCTATGGAATCCATGTGATTCTCCACCATCACCCTGGGCAGATCATCATCCAGGTCAAGGTGGTCAAGCTGTATGAGCAGGCACTCCCGCAGATCACGCGCGCCAACACCCAGGGGGTCAAAGCCCTGTATCTTTCTGAGGACCTGTTCCACAAAGGCTGCATCTGTTCCCGAATCCTCGGCGATATCCTCAACGGAACTTTTAAGATATCCCCTGGAATCTATATTGCCTATGATCATGGAGCCCACCTCGAACTCTTCTTCGCTGTAGTCTCCCATCTGGAGCTGCCACATGAGATGGTCGGTCAGATCAGTGGTGGAAGAGACAAAATTTTCATAATCCGGGGCCTCCTTCTGCTCAAATGAGTAGGAATGTATGGCTGTCTTGGATATGTCGGTCTCAAAATACTCCCGCCAGCTCTCCTCCTCAATGGCTTTTTTGTCCCATTCCGTGCTGGCGTCTTCAGAGGAAGTGAGGGTAGGCACCTCTTTTTTATCCTGCCAGACCTCTTCTGTCACATCGCCCTTGCTGGCACCCTCTTCCGGAAGATCGTCAGGACCGGCTTCCTCAAGCACCGGATTGGATTCAAGCTCCTGATTAATGGTCTCAATAAGCTCTATCCTGGAAAGCTGGAGCAGTTTTATTGCCTGCTGCAGCTGGGGAGTCATAACAAGCTGCTGCGAAAGTTTCAGATTCTGTCTGAGTTCTAGTGCCATATGGCTTAAAGTCGGAAGTCCTCTCCTAAATAATATTTTCTGGCAATATCACTGGCCACAATCTCTTCTGGCGTGCCGTGTATCATTACGCGCCCTT